>NZ_JBSFLV010000007.1:0-162877 GCF_053599215.1 Streptomyces sp. NPDC001002
CACGGCATCCAAGTAGGCCGCACGCAACCGGGTCACCGTGCCCAGCGAGGTCGGCAACAGCAGCCACGCGGCCGGCCCGAGCAGCCTGAGCACCATGCAGATAGTCGCCCATCTTCGCCGCCTTGCCCACGGTCGCGGAGACGTCCCCGCCCTTGCCCTGCGCCTTGGCCCACACGTCCGCCCAGTACGCGGCCTGCACGGCCCGCGCGTCGGCGTCCGGGGCGTCGGTGTACTTCCACTGCTTGGCGTACGACGAGTCACCGGTGAAGAGGTCCAAGTACCCGTTCGTTCCGCCGTACTTGAAGGCGTCGCAGGTCGGCTGCGGCACCGTCTCCCACACCGACTCCTGCGCACCGCGCTGGAAGGTGTTGATGTACGACGGTCCATCGGCGGCTGGTCCGGCCTCGCAACCGCCGCCGGGTGTGTCGCCGTACCCGTAGACGTTGTCGACGTCCTGCAGCCAGTGCATGCCGTACACGTCGTCCGTGCCGTACGCGCTCTTCAACTCGCCCGCGATCGGGTCCGAGCCGACCGGGACCGACGGGTCGAGCTTCGCCGGGTACTCGTTCGGAGTGTCCAGTTCGGGCGCGTAGGTCGCCGGTTTCGACGCGTTGTAGAAGGAGTTGGTGGGCTGGTCGGCGTGGGTGGGGATCATGTACTTCTCCATGAGCGCCCACGCGCCGTTGAACTTGGACCAGTCACCGGTGACCTTGCCGTACATGGCCTGCAGCCACAACAGGTAGCTGTACGCCTCCGATGTGGTCTCATGGCCCTGGTCCGGCGCCTCGACGATCAGCGTCTCGACCGAGTGGTACGGGACGCCCTCGGGCGAGAAGTAGCCGTTCGCCGGGTTGGTGATCTTCCCGTAGAGATCCAGGAAACGGGCGTCGTATGCCTTCGAGGCCGCCAGCTCCGTCACCGTGACCGCCACCTTGGCGTGGCCGGTCGCCGACGACTCGAAGGACGCCGAACCCGTGCCGGAGGCGTCTGCGGTGATCGTCACCGTCTGCGCCGTGCTCCAGTTGGCGGGCGTGAAGGTGAGCGTCGCGCCGCCGGTGACGGACAGACCGGTGTTGCCGCTCGCGCGGGCCGTCGTGACGGTGACATTGGCGCTCGGCTGCGTCGACAGCTTCACCGCGTACGTGCCCGACTTGCCCTGCTGGACGCCGAGTTGGGTGGGGGAGGCGACCACGGCAGGACCCGAGGCGACCGTGATGCCGACCGGTGTCGACGACGCGGACGCGCCCAGACTGTCGTACGCCTTCGCCACCAGGGAGTGGCTGCCCACGGCGAGCCCGGTGGCCGAGAACGTGAACGGCGCGCTGGTGTCCGTGCCGAGCAGGGTCGTGTCGTCGTAGAACTCGACCTTGCTGATCGTCGCACTGTCCGCCGCGGCGGCCGTCGCCGCGAGCGGGACCGCGGTGCCCTGCGTGTAGACCGCGCCGGCCGTGGGGCTGGTCAGCACGGTGACCGGCGGCTGATGCGCGCCGACACAACTGGTGCCGTTGATCGCGAAGTTGCTCGGCGCGGTGTTGGTTCCGGAGTACGAGAACTGCGCACCGGTGGAGACGGCCGCGCCCGCCGCGATCGTTCCGTTGTAGGAGGCGTTCTGCACGGTGATCGACTGGCCGGACTGCGACCAGGTGCCGTTCCAGCCGTTGGAGAGCTTCTGGTTGCCGGAGTAGGCGTAGGTCAGCGTCCAGCCGCTGATGGCGTCGGTGCCCCGGTTGGTGAGCGTGAGGTCCGCGGTGAAGCCGGAGCCCCAGTCGTTCGCCTTGTAGTCCACGCTGCACTGAAGTGCCGCTGCCTGTGCGGGAGTTGTTCCGGTACCGAGCATCGTGAGGGGAAGCGCGAGGGCGGCCACGACGGCGGTCCACAGGCGCCGCGCACGGCGGCGTCTCCTGCTGGGGTGCATGTGCTGGTCCTCCTTGCGGCTCTGAGGGGGGAGCTCTGAGAGGCGGCTCTGAAGGGGGTGGGGGTCGAGCAGCAACAAGCCTTGAACCAGTGGGAGCGCTCCCATAGTGGGGATGGGGGTGAGAGCGGTCAAGGTGCTTGAAGAGTCGAAAAGATTCGACGACCGGTGGTTGGGGGAAAGTCGGCAAACTCTGTGACTCCCCTGTCCTTTGCCGTCACTTGGCGCTAGCTTCGTTGATACCAGTGGGAGCGACTCCATCAGTCGACGCGTCCGTCACGACGCGCCCGAGCTGCAAGGACTCGCTCATGCGACACCCTCCGCGTTCAGTACTTTTAGCCGCCGCCGGAGCGGTCGCCCTTGTCGGGGCCATGACCATTCCGGTCGTCACGGCGCAAGGAGCAACACCCGCCTGCACGGTGGAGTACTCCGTCACCAGCCAGTGGGACACGGGCTTCCAGGGCTCGGTGACGATCACCAACAACTCGGCGGCCGTGAGCAGTTGGAGCCTCGCCTTCGACTTCGCGAACGGCCAGAAGGTCACCCAGGGCTGGAACGCCAAGTGGTCCCAGTCCGGCACGACGGTGACGGCCGCCAACGAGAGCTGGAACGGCGCGCTCGGCACGGGCGCGAGCATCGGCGTCGGGTTCCTCGGCTCCCGGTCGGGGACCAACGCCGTACCGACGTCGTTCAAGCTCAACGGGACTGTGTGCAACGTCGATTCACAGCCGCCGACCGATCCGACGGACCCTACCGATCCAACTGATCCACCGGATCCGGGTGACGGCACCGCGCCCGCCCTGCACGTCTCCGGGAACAAGCTCGTGGACGCCGGCGGGACCACCCGACGCCTCCTCGGCGTCAACCGGTCCGGCGGCGAGTTCATGTGCGTCCAGGGCTACGGGATCTGGGACGGGCCCGTGGACGACGCGGCGGTCAAGGCGATCGCCGACTGGAAGGCCAACACCGTCCGCATTCCGCTCAACGAGGAGTGCTGGCTGGGTCTTTCCAACATCAAGCCCGAGTACGGCGGCGCCAACTACACCGCCGCCGTCAAGGACCTGGTGGCCCGCGTCGAGGCGCACGGCATGACACCGGTCGTCGAACTGCACTGGACCTACGGGCAGTACACCGGCAACTCGGCCGGCTGCTCCGACGTGCACGCCACCTGCCAGAAGCCGATGCCGGACATGCAGTACACGCCGTCCTTCTGGTCCTCGGTGGCGAACACCTTCAAGGACGACCAGGCCGTCGCCTTCGACCTGTTCAACGAGCCCTACCCGGACCGCGCCACGTCCACGACCACCCAGGCGTGGCAGTGCTGGCGCGACGGCGGCAGCTGCCCCGGCATCTCCTACGAGGTCGCCGGCATGCAGGACCTGGTCGACGCCATCCGCGGCACCGGCGCGGCGAACGTCATCCTGGCCGGCGGGCTGGCCTACTCGAACGACCTCAGCCAGTGGCTGACGTACAAGCCCACCGACCCCAAGGGCAATCTGGTCGCCGCCTACCACGTCTACAACTTCAACACCTGCGCGAGCGAGAGCTGCTGGAACTCCACGCTCGCCCCGGTCGCGGCCCAAGTGCCGCTGGTGGCCGGGGAGATCGGCGAGAACACCTGCTCCCACGCCTTCGTCGACCAGGTCATGAAGTGGTTCGACGACCGGAACCTCTCCTATCTGGGCTGGACCTGGAACACCTGGGACTGCTCCTCGGGTCCGTCCCTGATCTCCAACTACGACGGCACACCCACGTCGTACGGCATCGGACTGCGCGATCACCTGCGCGCCCTCAACGGATAGGAAACCCGCACTCATGAGCCGTACCAGAACAGCGATACTCGCCGCCCTGGCGCTGGTCGCCGGGGCCACCGGGACGGCGGCCGCCGTCGTGCCCGGCGACGTCGGGATCGCCGCGATCCCGTGCAGCGTCGACTACAAGGTGCAGAGCCAGTGGGACGCCGGCTTCACCGCCGCCGTGACGGTCACCAACAACGGGGCCGCCAAGAGCAGTTGGGCGGTGAAGTGGTCGTACGCCGGAAACCAGAAGGTCACCCAGGGCTGGAACGCGAAGATCAGCCAGAGTGGGGCTGCTGTCACCGCCGCCAACGAGACGTACAACGGGAGCCTGCCGAGCGGTGGTTCGGTCAGTTTCGGATTCAACGCCTCCTACAGCGGCACGAATGCGCTGCCGACCACGTTCACCCTCGACGGAGTGACCTGCAACGTGGACGACGGGGGCGGTGGACCCACGGACCCAGGCGATCCCGGCGAGCCGTCCACCAAGGTCGACAACCCGTACACCGGCGCCAAGGTGTACGTGAACCCCGAGTGGTCGGCGAAGGCGGCGGCCGAGACCGGTGGCAGCCGGATCTCCAACCAGCCCACCGGCGTCTGGCTGGATCGCATCGCCGCGATCAACGGGGTCAACGGCGGCATGGGGCTGCGCGCCCATCTCGACGCGGCGCTCGCGCAGAAGGGCAGCGGCGAGGAAGTCGTGCAGTTGGTTGTTTATGACCTCCCCGGACGGGACTGCGCTGCCCTCGCCTCCAACGGTGAGCTCGGACCGACGGAGATCGACAAGTACAAGACGCAGTTCATCGACCCGATCGCGGCGATCCTCGCCGACAGCAAGTACGCGGGTCTGCGGATCGTCACGACCATCGAGATCGACTCGCTGCCCAACCTGGTGACCAACACGGGCAGTCGGGCCACCGCCACTCCCGCCTGCGACACCATGCTGGCCAACGGCAACTACGTGAAGGGCGTCGGCTACGCGCTGGCCAAGCTCGGCGCGATCCCCAACGTCTACAACTACATCGACGCCGGCCACCACGGCTGGCTCGGCTGGGACGACAACTTCGCGCCCTCCGCGACCCTGTTCAAGCAGGCGGCGACCAGTGAGGGCGCGACCGTCGACGACGTCCACGGCTTCATCACCAACACGGCCAACTACAGCGCCCTGAAGGAGAACAACTTCACCATCAACGACACCGTGAACGGCACGTCCGTGCGGCAGTCCAAGTGGGTGGACTGGAACCGGTACGTGGACGAGTTGTCGTACGCCCAGGCCTTCCGTACGCAGTTGGTGTCGGTGGGCTTCAACTCCGGTATCGGCATGCTGATCGACACCTCCAGGAACGGCTGGGGCGGCACCGCGCGGCCCGCCGGGCCGGGTGCGACGACGAGCGTGGACACGTATGTCGACGGCGGGCGCTACGACCGGCGGATCCATGTCGGGAACTGGTGCAACCAGGCCGGGGCCGGTCTTGGTGAGCGGCCGAAGGCGGCTCCTGCTGCTGGGATCGACGCGTATGTGTGGATGAAGCCGCCGGGGGAGTCGGACGGGTCCAGCACCGCCATTCCCAACGACGAGGGGAAGGGGTTCGACCGGATGTGCGACCCGACGTACACGGGTAATGCGCGGAACGGGAACAGCATGTCGGGGGCGTTGGCCAATGCGCCGTTGTCTGGGCACTGGTTCTCGGCGCAGTTCCAGCAGCTGATGCAGAACGCGTATCCGTCGCTCTAGGCTTTGGCGGGTTTGGTTGAGTTTTGGCTGCGGGCCGGTTGTGGCTGGTCGCGCAGTTCCCCGCGCCCCTTAGGGGGCGTGGGGGTCAGCCTTTTTCGCATGGATCCCGGCGTTTTTGTTGCCGACACGGCAACTGTTGTTGCCGTTCTGTCGTGTGCCGGAGCAGTCTGGGAGCCGTATCCGGACGAGAGGCTTCCTTCCATGGCGCACGACCACGATCACGGGCACGAGCACGGACACACCCATGGGCACGATCATCACCACACCGATCTCGACTGGGCCGCGATGGCGCCGCGGCTTGAGGCGCAGGCCGAGCTGTTCACGTCGTTGTACGAACGGGCCATGGCCTGGCTGGCCGACAAGCAGACCGAGCCCGGGCTGATCGTGGACGCGGGCAGTGGACCGGGTGTCGTCGCCTGTCTGCTGGCCGAGGCCTTTCCGGGGGCACGGGTCGTCGCCGTCGATGGCGCCGAGCCGCTGCTCGACCGGGCCCGCGACCGCGCCGACCGGCTCGGTGTCCGCGACCGCTTCGGCACGCTCTCCGGTGAACTGCCCGGTGTGCTGGAGGAGTTGGACTACCCGGCCGATCTGCTGTGGGCCAGCCGCAGTCTGCATCACCTCGGTGACCAGCGGGCCGCGCTCGCCGCCTTCGCCGCGCGGCTCGCGCCCGGCGGCACGCTGGCCCTGATGGAGGGCGGACTGCCCGCGCGCTTCCTGCCGCGTGACCTCGGTTTCGGACGCCCCGGCTTGCAGGCGCGGCTCGACGCGCTGGAGGAGGAGTGGTTCGCCGAGATGAGGGCGAACCTGCCGGGCGCCGTCGCCGAGGCGGAGGACTGGCCGGCGCTCCTGGCCTCGGCGGGCCTGCGCCCGACCGGCACCCGCACCTTTCTCCTCGACCTGCCCGCCCCGGCCAAGGACCGGGCCCGCGCCTACATCGCCGACACCCTCACCCGCCTCCGCGACGGCTTCGGCGACCACCTCGACCCGGACGACCGCACGACCCTCGACCGCCTCCTGGACCCCGACGACAAGGCGAGCGTCCACCACCGCCCGGACGTCTTCGTGCTGGCCGCGCACACCGTGCACACGGCCGTGCGGGCCGCCTGAGGCGTACGGCGCTCAGCAGCCGCCCGGCCGTGCGTACACCGTGAGCCGCGCGCCCGGTAGCCGTCGGGTGGCGCACTCCACGAAGTCCTCGGCCAGCACCTCCCGCTTGGCGGCCTCCTGCGGTGTTCGGTCGACAGGCTGGCCCGCCGGGTCGCGCAGGGCGATGATCCGGGTCGCGGCGCGCAGGTGGGCGCGGATCTCCGATGCCGACAGCTCCGTGCCGTAGAGGGTGTGCGAGGCGGCCGGGGGGCCGGACAGGGCCAGGTCGGGCAGGGCGCGGAAAGGGGCTGGGTCGGGGAGGGACCACACCCGGCGGCGGGACGGCAGGTAGACGATGCCGTCGGCGCCCTGGCCGGCGCTGCGGACCGCCTCGGCGATCGCGGTGACATCGTCGGTACGGCTGTGCGCGGTGCGCAGGTCCAGGGTCACCGGCAGCAGGGCGAGGAGAGCAGCGCCGGCCGCGAGCACGGCGCCGGTGCGGATGCGGCCGCGTGCGCGGACCAACCGGTCGAGGGCGGCGCCGACCAGCAGGGCCGTCCCGGCGTGCGCGTAGAGGACGTAGCGGTCCACGTACAGCGGTTTGACCAGGGAGAACAGGAGAAGCAGCAGGGGCGGGAGCACGAGGAGGGACAGCGCCGGCATGATCGGGTCCCGGCGGCCCGCTCGGCGTAGCACCCAGGCGCAGGCCAGCCCAAGCGCCGCCACCCCGGCGAAGCCCAGGATCGCGCCCGCTCCGATCCCGCCGATCCATGCCACCTGTTCGGTCTGGCGCGTGCTCAGTACGGCCAGGGGGGCGAGGCAGACACAGATGCCCGTCATGGTGCGCAGTCCGGCGGCGCGGGAACCTCGCGGCAGCGCCAACAGGTGGGCGGGCAGGGCGAGTACGGCGAACTCGTGCATCGCGCACGCGGCGAGCGCGACGGCGCCGTAGGCCGACCAGGCGCGGACGGTGCCCGTTCGCACGGCTCGCAGCAGCAGGTACGTGGCCCAGACGACCAGCGCGCAGACCAGTGCGTACGAACGGCCCTCCTGCGCGTAGCGCTGCACGGGCGGTAGCAGTACGAAGACGACTCCGGACAGCAGGCCCGCGCGTGGCCCGGCCAGGCGGTGTCCGAGCAGCGCCACCGTCCCGGCCGCCGCTGTGATCGCCAGCAGCGAGGGCAGCCGGAGCACGAGCAGCGGATCCGCCCCGCCGGTGACGGCGAACAGGCCGTGCATCAAGAGGTAGTAGACGCCGTGCACCGCGTCCGCGTGGCCCAGCGTCGCCCACAGGTCTGGCAGTGAGCGCCGCGCCATGTCGTACGTCACCGCCTCGTCCCGCCACATGCTGCCGCCGCGACGCAGGCCCCACAGCCCGAGGGCGAGGGAGAGGACGACGGGGGCCAGGACCACGGCCGTGGGGGTGCGTGCGGGTCCGGCAGCGCGGGGGCGGTGGGTGTCCTGAGGCCTGACGGCGGTGGCTAGTTGCTCGGGTGCGTGTGTCGTGGCGATGGTCGGCTCCGGTGCGTGGCAGTGGTCGCGAACAGGCATGCGGGATCGCTTGGAGGCATGCGGGGGTTCGCGAAGCGGCGCGTGTCACCGACGAGTTCAGAGGTCAGGGGATTGTTGGGCAGCCCCCAACCGGCGCGCCGAACAATTCGACGAGCTGGTTGTTAGCGTGTGAAGCGACCGTGGCGAAGGGGGAACGCGCATGGGACGCAAGGAGAAACCGCTCGATCCGGGGGACGGCGTCGTCCAGCGGTTCGCCTACGAACTGCGCAAGCTGCGCGACGAGGCGAACAGCCCGACGTACCGCGAGATGGCGCGCCGCGCGGGCTACTCGGCGCCGACCCTGTCCGCGGCGGCGGGCGGCGAACGGCTGCCCAGCCTGCCGGTGTTGCTCGCCTACGTCAGCGCGTGCGGCGGCGATCCGGCGGAGTGGGAGCTGCGGCTGCGCGAGGCCGTCGCCGAGGCCGCCGACGTCCGCGCGAGCGAGGACACGGAGGCGGAGGACAGCCCCTATCCCGGACTCGCCCGCTTCGAGACCGGCGACGGCGAGCACTTCCACGGCCGCGACGACCTGACCGCCGAACTGCTCCGACTCACCGCGCGTGCGAGGTTCGCGGCGGTCGTCGGCGCGTCGGGGAGCGGCAAGTCGTCTTTGTTGCGGGCGGGGTTGATACCGCGGCTGCGGGAGTACGGGGGAGTCGGCTTCCGGGAGCCGGAGGGAGCCCACTTCCGGGCGTCGCGGGGAGTCGGCTTCCGCGAGTCGGAGGGAGGCGACCTCCGGGAATCAGAGGGAGTCGACTTCCGACCCGCCGCCATCCGGCTCCTCACCCCGGGTCCCCATCCGGCCCGCACCCACGAAGCCCTCTTCACGCCCCACGACTCGCCCGGCGACACGCTGTTGGTCGTCGACCAGTTCGAGGAGGTCTTCACCCTCTGCGCCGACCCGGCCGAACGTGCGCGATTCCTCGGGCAGTTGCTACGCGCGGCCGACCCGACGTCACGGCTGCGCGTCCTGCTCGCCGTTCGCGCCGACTTCTACGGACGTTGCGCCGAACACGGGCCGCTCGCCGAGGCGTTGCGGGACGCCACGCTGCTCGCCGGGCCGATGACGGCGAGCGGGCTGCGGGAGGCGGTGGTGCGGCCCGCCGCGGCCTGTCGGCTCGTCGTCGAGCGTGCGCTCACCGCCCGGATCGTCGCGGACGTCGCCGACGAACCGGGCGGACTGCCCCTCATGGCCCACGCCCTGCGCGAGGTCTGGCGCCGGCGCACCGGCAAGACGCTCACCCTCGCCGCGTACGAGGCGGTCGGCGGTATCCATGGCGCCGTCGCGCACACCGCCGAAGAGACCTACGCGCGCTGCACGCCCGCCGAAGCCGACGCCGTCCGGGCGCTGCTGCTGCGGCTGGTGAACCCCGGCGAGGGCACCGAGGACACCCGGCGGCCGGCGAAGCGGGCGGAGCTCGACGCCGAATCGACCACCGCCCACGTCCTCGAACACCTCGTCCGCGCCCGGCTGTTGACGGTCGATGGTGACACGGTCGACCTCGCCCACGAGGCACTGATCGGCGCCTGGCCGCGACTGCGCGCGTGGATCGACGAGGACCGCGAGCGGCTGCGTCTGCACCGCAGGCTCACCGAAGCGGCGGGCGCCTGGGCCGAGTTGGGCCGGGACGCGGGGGCGCTGTACCGGGGGATACGGCTGTCGGAGGCGCGGGAGGCGTTCGGGGACGGGCGTGCGGAACAAAGCGGCGCCCGGACACGGGAGTTGAACCCCCTCGAACGCGACTTCCTCGCCGCCAGTGTCGCCGCGTACGAGCAGGGCGTACGGTCCGCCACCCGTGCCGCCCGCCGCCTGCGCACGCTCACCGGCGCGCTCGCCGTGCTGCTCTGTCTGGCCGTCGTCGCGGGTGTGGCCGCCTGGCGACAGGGCGGGGTCAGCGCACGGCAGCGCGACGAGGCCGAGGCCCGGCGGGTCGCAGCGCAGGCGGACACGCTGCGCGCCACCGAGCCGCGCACCGCGATGCGCCTCGCCCTGGCCGCCTGGCACACCGCCGACCTGCCCGAGACCCGGCAGGCGCTCAGGACGGCCGCCGCGCAGAGCGAACAGGACGAGTTCACCCAACCTGAGGACGGCGGCCGGGCCCTCAACGCCCCCGTCTGGCTCAGCCGGGACGGTCGGATCCTCTCAACTGTCGTGCACGACAAGGTCATTCAGTGGGACGTGCCGACCCACCGGCAACTGCGCTCGGTGCCGCGCCACGGCCTGTCGGCCAACGTGCTCGACGTCAGCCCGGACGGCCGCCTGGTCGCGTACCGGGACCCGGGCGGCCACGGCGTGCTGATCGGCGGACTCACGGACGGCAGCACGCGTCGGCTCGGCACCGCCGCGTGGGACAGCTCCGACGGTGGGTTCGGGCCCAGCGGGCACACCTTCTTCCGGCGAAGTCCCGGGCGTGGCACGGCTGAAGGGCGCGCGACGCTGGAGATGTGGGACGTGCGCACCGGGCGGGTGCTGCTGCGGTACGAACGGGGCGACGACGACGGCGGGTTGCCGGCGCTGAGCCCCGACGAGCGCTACATCGCCTGGTGCACGGACTACGACGGCGAGCTACGGGTCCTGGACACCGTGCGGCGCCGCCCGGTGACGACCCCGGTGCCCGCGGCCGCCGAACGGGCCCTGTGCCGTGGTGACGAGCTGGTGTTCTCCGCGGACAGCCGGGCCGTGGCGACCGCCGCCTCCGACGGGATCGTCACCTGGGACCTGCGCACCGGCCGGGAACGGCCCCGACTGCCGCTGGCCGGCGGCGGGAACGCCGTGGAGTTCGCCGGTCCCTATGCCCTGACCTGGAGTTCGGGCTCGCTCGCCCTGTGGCGCACGGATCTGCCGGAGCCGACGGACGACAGCCTGCGCGAACCGCTGCTCACCCTGCCCGTCGCCTCCTCGTCCGTCGGCAGCCTTCGGCTCGACCCCGAGGCAGGGATGGTGCGCTACGCGGAAGGCGGCCGGACCAGCGTCGTCCGGACCTTCTCGGTACAGGGGCTGATCGGCAGGGCCTGGCGGCAGAAGGCGGCCACCGTCGCCGCGTTCGACCGGCGGGGGCAGCCCGTACGGCAGGTGGCCGATCAGGACTCCGGACCCGTCGTCGTCGACCCGACCGGACGCACCGCGCTGACCGAGGAGGGCACGCTCGTCGATGTCGCAACCGGCAAGCGGCGCAAGGGAGATGGGGGAGTCAAGGGCGAGGATCTGCTGACCGCCGGTGCCTTCAGTCCCGACGGGCGATTCGTCGCGGTCGCCGATTTCCAGGACCGCGTCACGCTGTGGGACGCGCACGACTGGCGCCGGATCGCCGTACTGAAGGCGGTCGGCACCGCGCGGCACCAGGCCGCGCTGGCGTTCTCGGCCGACGGTTCGCTCGTCGTGGCCGGGGCGCCGGACGGTTCGCTCAAGGTGTGGGAGACGGCGACGCCCACCCTGCCCGCCGCGACGCTGCCGGCGGGGGACGGGCCGATCCTCGCGGTGGGCCTCACACCGGGCGGCTCCCAGGTGCGCATCGCCACGGCCCATCTGGCCGACCGCGCCCGCCCATTGGCGCCGGAGCGCGCCGCGGCCACGGTGTGCGAGCGGGCGGAGGGCGGGCTGAGCAGGGACGAGTGGGACCGGTACTTCCCGTCGGCCGAGTATCACGACACGTGCGAGGCGTGATGCGGGACGGGACGCCTGTGACGCCCGGTGCCGGACCGACGGGTGCGCGGCCCGCTGCCGGACCGGTGCGCGCGTGGCTCGATGCCGGACCGGTGCGTGGCTCGATGCCGGACCTCTGTGTGGCCCGCTGCCGGACCCGTGCGCGGCCCGCTGCCGGGACGGCTGCCGTCCTTGACATCGAGCGCGCTCCAACTGATCTACTCCCACCGTCACTGAGACACAGGGGGTACGCACATGACCGACTCTCCGGTCGCACTCATCACCGGCGGCGGCAGCGGTATCGGCGCCGCCGTCGCGCGGCAACTGCTCGACGCGGGCCACCGGGTGGCCGTCACCGGCCGCGGGGAGGCCCGGCTGCGCGGCTTCGCCGCCGAACTCGGCGACCCGGACGGCCTGTTGACGCTCGTCGGCAACGCGTCCGACTACGACGACGTCCAGGCGGCCGTCGCCACCACACTCAAGGAGTTCGGGCGACTGGACACGGTCGTCGCCAACGCCGGTTTCGCCTCCCACGACACGGTGGCGGAGGGCGACCCGGCCGGCTGGACCGACATGGTGCTGACCAACGTGCTCGGCCCCGCGCTCCTCGTCCGCGCGTCGATCGACGCGCTCAAGGAGACCCGGGGCCGGATCGTGCTGGTGGGCAGTGTCGCCGGCTTCGTGAACACCCCGGGCAACATCTACGGGGCGACGAAGTGGGCGGTGACCGGTCTCGCCGAGAACACCCGGCGCCAGGTCACCGACTGGGGCGTGGGCGTGACCCTGATCGCCCCGGGCCGCGTGGAGACGCCGTTCTGGGACGGGACCGGACTCCCGCCCGGGCACCTGCTCACCGCCGACCAGATCGCGGAGACGGTCGTGTGGGCCGTCCGGCAGCCCGACGGCGTCGACATCAACACCGTCGTCGTACGGCCGCTCGGACAGCCCAACTGACCGTGCTCCGCGCCTAGTTGTTGTTGAGGAACTGCTTGGCCAGGCTGTCCCCCAGCGTGACCGCGTTGTTGTGGTTCTCGATGGGGGACACCTGGGAGTTCTTGAAGAGGATGTAGGTGACGCCGGAGTCGGTGCCGCCGGTCTCGGGGTTGGGGTCGATGCCGAGCGCCGAGGCGGTGGCGTAGGAGGCCTCGCCGATGATGTTCGTGGGGCCGGTGTCGCCCACGACGGCGTACTCGACCTTGTTGTTGTAGATCACGGCGACCACGCCGCCGCCCTTGATGCCGGCGCTGGAGTAGTTCCAGATGCTGCTGGAGCTGGGCACGACGACGTACGGCAGTGAATCGGCCCGCAGGGGCTGGCCGTTGGACTGGTGGAACGCCGTGTCGTCCTGGTACCAGGGGTCGGTGGACTCGCTGCACTTCGCGGTGCGCTGGCCGTCGCAGTCGATGTCCATGTCGGCCTTCCAGAACACGGCGCCGTTCTTGCCGCACACCGGAATGGCGGCCGAAGTCTCGTCGTCGGTGCGGTACTTGCCGCTGGAGATCTGCTGACACGACGTCACCTTGGCCAGCAGGGAGGCCGCGCTGACCGAGCCCTCCTGGGTGGACGCCGGCCCTGCCGAGCCGTTCGCCTGGGCCGGGAGCACACCGGCCGCGAGAAGTGCGGCACCGGAGGCCGCGGCTAGGGTCAGTGTTCGTATGCGCACTGGTGGGGGACCCTTCTGTTAGGAAAGTTTCCTTACCGGTGCCGTACAAGGTGGCCCCATCGGCGTGTCCGCGTCAACCCCTGTGGCGTTCTTTTGGTACGGACCTGGTCTGCCGGACGGGTGAGGGTGCGACTGCGGTGCGGGCGAGGGTGCGACTGCCGGACGGGCGGGGGGTACGCGAAAGGGCCGCCCGTCCTGGGTGGACGGGCGGCCCTTCAGGCGTCGGTGCGGTCAGCCGGCGTTGAACGTCGTCGGGTCCGGGCCGAGGCGACGGTCCTCGTTCAGCGCGCTGATCGCCGCCAGGTCCTCGGTGTCCAGGCTGAAGTCGAAGACCTCGATGTTCTCCTTGATCCGGGACGGCGTCACGGACTTGGGGATCACGACGTTGCCGAGCTGGAGGTGCCAGCGCAGCACGACCTGGGCCGGGGTGCGGTTGTGCTTCTGGGCGATGGCGATGATCGCCGGGACCTCCAGGAGGCCGCGGCCCGAACCGAGCGGCGACCAGGCCTCGGTCGCGATGCCCTGCTCCGCGTGGTACTCACGCGCCGCGCGCTGCTGGAGCTGCGGGTGCAGTTCGATCTGGTCGACCGCCGGGATGACCGACGTCTCCTCGATGAGCCGCTTGAGGTGCTCCGGCTCGAAGTTGGAGACGCCGATCGCGCGGACCCGGCCGTCGGCGAGCAACTTCTCGAACGCCTTGTACGAGTCGACGTAGTTGTCCCTGGCCGGAGCCGGCCAGTGGATCAGGTACAGGTCGAGGTAGTCCAGGCCGAGCTTCTCCAGCGACGCGTCGAAGGCGCGCAGCGTGGCGTCGTACCCGTGGTCGGCGTTCCAGAGCTTGGTGGTGACGAACACGTCCTCGCGCGGGACGTCCGAGGCGGCGATGGCCTTGCCGGTGCCCTCTTCGTTGCCGTAGATCGCCGCTGTGTCGATGCTGCGGTACCCGGCCTCGAGCGCGGTGGCGACCGCCCGCTCCGCCTCGTCGTCCGGCACCTGCCAGACGCCGAAGCCCAGCTGGGGCATCTCGACGCCGTTGTTGAGGATGATCGGGGGGACCTTGCTGCTCACGAGCTCTCGATCCTTACGGTTGTGGTCGGGTGGCACTCCCATCGTCAACGATTACGGGCCGTGATGCATTCCTGACCGCAGAATCCGCGCAGAATCATCTCGAACTGACCGGCGGTTCAGTTCCGGAGGCCGAGATTGGCCGGAAAGCATCCGACCTCCTGGGCCCGAACCATTGACCGTGCCTCGTCATGCCGCGACTCTGGATCGCGCTGTCGGACGTATCGATGAACCCGGTGCACGCATGTGAACGGCGCCTGTGCTTGGGTTTTGCACGCTCCCAGACCCCCCACTCCCCTGGAGAGCAGGTATGCGCACATGAAGGACTACGTGTTCGCGGCCTCCCGAACGGAGCCGTCGACCCGGAGAACATCGGATGAAAGCGCCCGCCGACGCAGGCGCCTGCGGGCGGGACTCACGGCACTCGCGCTCGCCACCGCCACCCTGACCGCCCTGCCGGCGGCCGTACCGGCGCCGGCCGCGGCCGCTTCCGCGCCCTCAGTGATGCCCGCCGCCGCCCCCGATTGGTCCACGGCCGTCGTCGACTCGACGATGGCCCGCTACACGCCGAGCACCATCGGCGGCTGGTCCTATCCGGTCGGCCTCTACCTCTACGGCCAGTACCTCACCTACCAGCGCACCCACGAGCCGCGCTATCTGACCTACATCAAGAGCTACGTCGACCGCTTCGTGAAGAGCGACGGCTCCATCGACCAGTCGTTCAACAGTCTGGACAGCATGCAGGCCGGACGGCTGCTGGTGATCCTGCACCACGAGACCGGCCAGGACCGCTACCGCAAGGCGGCCAAGAAGATCCGCGACCGGCTGAACACCTATCCGCGCACGAGCGACGGCGGTTTCTGGCACGCCGACACCAGCAGCCGGGCGCACCAACTGTGGGCGGACGGCGTCTACATGGTGAACCCCTTCCTCGTCGAATATGGCAGGGAGTTCGGCGACCGCGCGTACACCGACGACGAGGCCGCCAAGCAACTCGCCGTCTACGGCGGCCATCTCCAGGTCGCGAACGGCCTGCTCAAGCACGCCTACGACGAGTCGAGGACCGTGAGCTGGGCGGATCCGCAGACCGGTCTCGCCCCGGAGCACTGGTGCCGGGCGGTCGGCTGGTACTCCATGGCGATCGTCAACGTCCTCGACGCGATCCCCGCCAACCAGCCGCGCAGGCCCCAACTCCTGGGAATCCTCCAACGATTGGCGGCCGGTCTGGAGAAGTACCAGGACCCGGCGACCGGACGCTGGTTCCAGGTGATGGACAAGGGCGACCGGGCCGACGACTGGACCGAGACGTCCTGCTCCAGCATGTTCACCTACGCCCTCTCGCGCGGCGCCCAACAGGGCTATCTGGACCCGCACTTCGCCACCGTGGCCCGGCGCGGCTACGAGGGTGTGCTGGCGAAGCTGTCGGTGGGCGCGGACGGCCGCACGAACCTGGCCGACATCACCGTCGGCACGAACGTCGGCGACTACGCCTACTACATCGCCCGCACCAGGGCCACCAACGACTTCCACGGCCTCGGTGCCTTCCTGATCATGAACGAACAGCTGCGGGGTGATTAGTGTCATGAGCACGTCCAGAAGGGCTCTTCTCGGGGCCGCCCTCGGCGGTGCGGCCGGCGCCGCCGTCGGACTGCCCGCACCGCCGGCCTCGGCCGCCTCCTGGCAGCAGAAATGGGCCCCCTCGGCGAGCGCCGACGGCCTCGGCGCCTTCGAGACGATCGAGGACGACCGCGCCGACTCGCACCCGGCCGGACAGCCCCACATCCACGCGACGGGCGCCAACTGGCGCTTCGACATGCACACCGTCGACCGCGACACGTCGACCGACCGGCAGCGTCAGGAGGTCACCGGGCTGCGCAACGGCAGCGGCTCGAACTACCTCAAGTGGACCGCCGGCCAGACCTGGCGGCTCACGTACTCGATGTACATCCCGAGCTCGCTGAAGGCGACCACCACCTTCACCCACATCATGCAGATGAAGCAGCCCGGCAGCGGCACCTCGCCGATCGTCGTGCAGTCGCTGCGCCGGGTGAACGGCGTGCAGACCATCGAACTGAAGCTCGCCATCGACGACATCCTCGTCGGCCGCACCGACCTGGCCCCGCTGCACGACAGGTGGACCGACGTCGACTTCCAGATCAAGGTCGGCAACGGCACGGCGGGCTCGGTCCGTTGGATTCTCACGTCCGGCTCCACGACGGTGATCGACGCGTCGAGGACCGGCGTCGACACCTTCCTCGCCGACCGGGTCCGCCCCAAGTGGGGCATCTACCGCTCCCTCGGCGACACCTCCGGCTCGTTGCAGAACACCTACCTGCTGCTCACCAACCTCCGCGGCTACCAACTCGTCTGAGGAGCCGTCACATGCGACCCCCCACCCCCCGCACCCACGGCGCGGCGACGATCGTCCTCCTGGTCCTCGCCGTCGTCCTCGGTCTCACCCACCCCACGACCGCTCTCGCGGCCCCCCGACAGCCCGCCGCCACCTACGACGTACGCGACTACGGCGCCAAGGGCGACGGCTCGGCCAACGACACCCCGGCCATCAACAAGGCCATCGACGCGGCCAGTTCGGCGACCGGCGGCGGCACGGTCCGCTTCCCGGCCGGCGCCTACAAGTCCAAGAACACCATCCACATGAAAAGCCATGTGACGCTCCAGGTCGACCGGGGCGCCACGATCCAGGGCTCCAGCGCCGACATCTACGACAAGGCCGAGGCCAACCCGTACGACGACTACCAGGACTACGGGCACAGCCACTTCCACAACGCGATGATCTACGGGGACCGGCTGACCGACATCGGCTTCGTCGGCGAAGGCGTCATCGACGGCATGGGCAACCTGATCACCGGCAACCCCAAGTCCGGCGAGGCCGACAAGATCATCTCGCTGACCCGGTGCGACGGGCTGAGGATCGGCGACGGACTCACCCTGCGCCGGGGCGGCCACTTCGCCGCCCTCATCAACGGCTGCAAGGACGTCACCTCGGACCGGCTGACCATCGACACCGCGAGCGACCGCGACGGCTGGAACATCATCTCCACGACGAACGTCACGGTGACGAACGCGAACATCAAGGCCAACGACGACGCCCTGGTCTTCAAGAGCGACCACGCCCTCGGCGCCAAGCTCCCCAACGGCCATGTCCGGGTGAGCGATTCATACCTCTCGGCCAGGTGCTGCAACGCCCTGATGTTCGGCTCCGAGACCTGCGGCGACTTCTCGGACTACCAGTTCGAGAAGATCCGTATCGAGGGCGCCGACAAGTCCGGCCTCGGCATGGTCTCGATGGACGGCGCGAAGATCTCCGACGTCCACTACCGCGACATCACCATGACCGGCGTCCACTCGCCGATCATGCAGAAGATCGGCACCCGCAAGCGCTGCGGGAACAGCCCCGGCATCGGCTCCATCAGCGACATCACCTACGACAACATCACCGCGACCGGCAACTCCCCGTCGTTCAGCCCGACTCTGTGGGGCGAGACCGGCCACCGGATCCACGGCGTCACGTTCAACCACGTCGACATCACTGTCCCCGGCGGCAACGGCACCATGTCGACCGGCGTGCCGAGCAACGATCCCAACGACTACAACCCCAAGGCCATCGGCACCCGGCCCGCCTACGGCTGGTACCTGCACAACGCCGACGACATCCAATTCACCGACAGTTCCGTGAAGTTCGCGGCGAACGACGGCCGTCCCGCCGTCATCGCCAACGCGGCGAGCGACCTCCGCTTCACCGGCTTCACCGCACAGCGCGGCAGCAACTCGCCCTACGACCTGGGCTTCCAGGACGTGAACGGCTACTGCGTGAGCGGCGCCGGCTCGCCGCGCGTGTCCAGCACCGGCTCCACCGAGAACTGCGCGCCCGCGAACGCCCGCCCGCTCGACCTGGAGAACCCCCGCCAGGACTTCCTCCGCGCCTCCGTCGGCGGCCTCTTCCTGCACTGGGGCCTGCGCACCGCCCCTGCCCACACCAGCTGCGCCGGATGGGAAAGCGATGTCACCAACGGCGGCTGGACGCCCGACTACTGGGTCAACGAGGCGCGGAAGCTGCACACCCAGTACCTCGTCCTCGCCACCTTCCACAGCCGCCTAGGCTACGCCCGCCCCTGGCCCTCGAAGATCCCTGGTTCCTGCGCCACCAAGCGGGACTTCCTCGGCGAACTGATCACCGCCGCCAAGGCCAAGGGGATGAAGGTCGTCCTCTACATGACCGACGACCCCCAGTGGCACGACGAGGGCGGCCACGAGTGGCTCGACTCGGCCGCCTACTCCGCCTACAAGGGCAAGGACGTCGACCTGACCACCCGTGACGGCTTCGGGCAGTTCAGCTACGACAACTTCTTCGAGGTCATGGATCGCTACCCCGACCTCGGCGGCTTCTGGATCGACAACGACAACGCGTACTGGGAGAGCCACGACCTCTACCGGCAGATCTACGACAAGCGCCCGAACTACACGATCAGCAACAACAACGAAGACACGCCGATCATGGACATGATCAGCAACGAACAGAAGACGGGAATGACCCCGGCCTACGACTACCCGCAGGCCGTCTACACCGCCCAACCCCGCCTGACCGAGGCCGACTTCAAGCTGCCCTCGTCCGGCGCCTGGTGGTACGACGGCTCCGATCCGGCCGTCGACAAGAAGCTCACCCTCGGCCGTCTGATCACCAACGCGGGCTCCTCGGTGAAGGCGCTGATGGCCGAGACAGCTCAGGTGAACGGTAGATTCCCGGCCAACCAGGCCGCCTTCAACACCTTCGCCGACTCCTACCTCGACCCCATCTGGGAGTCGTTGCACGGCACCGAGGGCGGCGGCTACATGTACGGCGGCCTCAAGCCCGGCTTCTGGAACGACGGCGCGCACGGCGTGACGACGATCAGCAAGACCGACCCGGACCTCCAGTACGTCCACGTCCTGACCCCACCGTCCACCAGCACTCTGCGCATCCGCGACAACGGCTACCGCATCGCCTCCGTCACCAACCTCCGTACGGGAGCGCCGGTTTCGTGGTCGCAGTCCGGCGGCGTCCTGAGCCTCACCGGCCTCGGCTCCTGGGACCCGTACGACACCGTCTTCAAGGTCACGACCGCCGGCCGGCAGGGCATCCTCGGCGGGGTCAAGGTGAGCGCGAGCGCCTCGGCGAGCGGACATGCGGCGACGGCCGCCGGGGACGGCAGCTACCTCACCTACTGGGATAACAACAAGACCTTGCCCGTCAACCTCACCTTCGACCTCGGCGCGGCCAAGAAGGTGCAGTACATCGGGCTCAACCAGCGCGAGGACTCCGTCGCCTACGCCCGCTCCGCCACCGAACAGTCCGCCCGCATCAAGGACTACAAGGTGTTCCTGAGCGACGACGGGACCACCTGGGGGAGCGCGGTCAAGACCGGCCAACTCCCCAGCCGCCGGGGCATCCAGGGCATCGACCTCACCGCCGCGAACGCCCGGTACGTACGCCTGGAGGTCGACACCACCTGGGCCGAGTCCACCGACACCACCCGCTACAAGCGGCTGCGGATCGACGAGGCCTGGATCGGCACGGCGTACGCCACCCCGGCGGCCTTCGGACCCATGTCGGACAACGGCCAGTCCCTGCGCCCCGCGATGGGCTGGAGCAGCTGGAGCTTCGTGCGCCGCACGCCCACCGAGGCGAAGATCAAGGCACAGGCGGACGCGATCGTGGCGAGCGGCCTCAAGGACCACGGCTTCGTGTACGTCAACCTCGATGACTTCTGGCAGAAGTGCGACTCCAACGGATTCACCGTCGACTCCTACGGCCGCTGGACCGTGGACAGCGCCAAATTCCCGTCCGGCATCAAGGCGTTGGCCGACTACATCCACGGCAAGGGGCTGAAGTTCGGCTTCTACGTCACCCCGGGCATCGCCAAGAACGCGGTCACCGCCAACACACCGATCGAGGGGACCTCGTACCACGCGAAGGACATCGCGGACACGTCGAGGACGGAGAAGAACTACAACTGCAAGAACATGTACTACATCGACTACGGGAAGCCGGGCGCGCAGGAGTTCGTGAACTCGTGGGCGAAGCAGTTCGCCTCCTGGGGAGTCGACTACCTGAAGATCGACGGCGTGGGCAGCGCCGACATCCCGGACGTCCAGGCCTGGGACAAGGCGCTGCGGGCGAGCGGACGGCCCATCAACTTCGCGCTGTCCAACAACCTTCCGATCGCCGACGCGGCCACCTGGCGGCAGCTGGCGAACAGTTGGCGCACCCAGGGCGACGTCGAGTGCTACTGCGGGCCGGGTTCCAACGGCAGCGGCTATCCGCTGACCGACTGGTCCCACGTGTCCGGACGCTTCAACTCGGCCGCCTCCTGGCAGCCGTACGCCGGTCCGGGCGGCTGGAACGACCTCGACTCGCTGGAGCTCGGGAACGGCGACCAGGTGGGTCTCACCGCCGACCAGCGCCGCTCGCACTTCACGCTCTGGGCGATGGCGGCCTCGCCGCTGCTGCTCGGCACCGACCTCACGAAGCTGGACGCAGTCGACAAGGCGATGCTGACCAACGACCGGCTGATCGGGGTCGACCAGGACGGGGTGGCCGCGAAACGGGTTGTGAACAGTGGTGTCAAGCAGGTCTTCAGCAAACGGGAGAACAGCGGTGCCTACGTGGTCGCGCTGTTCAACACCGGGACGTCCGGCAACTCGACGGTCTCCGTGAACTGGTCGCAGGTGGGATTCACCGGCTCCGGTGACGTCACCGACCTCTGGTCCGGCTCCCACAAGGGCGTGATCGCCGATTCATACAGCGCGACGCTGCGGCCGGGCGAAACACGGCTGATCCGTGTGAACCCGGTCAACAGCGAGCTGAGGGTACTGAGGGGACAATCATGAAACGCGACAGAGTTCTCGCCCGGGCCGTCCCGCTGGCCCTCTCCTTCGCCCTCGCCGTGCCCCTCGTCGGCCTGAGCCAGGGCACCGCGAACGCGGCCACCGACTACCAGGCCGAGGACGCGGCCATCTCCCAGGGCACGGTCGCCACCAACCACACCGGCTACACGGGCACCGGCTTCGTCGACTACACCAACATCAAAGGCTCCTATGTGGAGTTCACGGTGAGCGCGACCGCCGCCGGCAGCTCCGCGCTCACCCTCCGCTTCGCCAACGGCACCGCCGTCGACCGGCCGATGGACATCTCCGTCAACGGCACGGTCGTCCAGTCCGCCGTCTCCTTCCCGGCCACCGCCGACTGGAACACCTGGACCACCAAGACCCTCAACGTCCCGCTGACCGCGGGCGCCAACAAGATCCGCGCCACCGCCACCACGGACAACGGCGGCCCCAACCTCGACCGCGTCAGCCTCGCCGCCGCGGCCGACACCCAGGCCCCGACCCGTCCCGGGCAGCCCAGTTGCCCGGACGTCGGCGAGGACGGGCTCACCCTGGCGTGGGGCGCGGCCACCGACAACGTGGCCGTCACGGCGTACGACCTCTACGAGCACGGCAACAAGATCGGGGAGGCGCCCGGGAGTTCGACGTCCAAGGCGCTGACCGGACTCACTCCGAACACCACCTACAACCTGACGGTCATCGCCCGCGACGCGGCCGGGAACACGTCTGCGGCGAGTCCGGTCGTCGACTGCACCACCGCGCCCAGCTCCGACACCACCCCGCCGACGAAGCCGGGCACGCTGTCCGCGACCGACATCACGGCGAACAGCGTCGCGCTCGGCTGGGGCGCCTCGACGGACGACCGCGCGGTCGTCGCGTACGACGTCCGCAGTGACACCACGGTCTACAAGACCGTCACCGGCGGTACGACGACCACGCTGACCGGGCTCGCCTGCAACAGCCCGTACAGCCTGAACGTCGTCGCCCGGGACGCGGCCGGCAACGTCTCCGCGGCGAGCAACACCGTCACCTTCACCACGAAGGCCTGCGCGACGGACGGCGGGGTGCCCTCCTCGGTCGCGTCCCTCTCCACCGGCTGGACCATCCCGTGGGGCACCTACTGGATGCCGGACGGGACGACCGCGCTGGTCACCGAGCGGGACGACTTCCGGGTCTGGAAGGTCACCAAGGACGGTGCCCGGACGCAGGTGGGGACCGTGCCCGAGGCGGTGACCACGAACGGCGAGGGCGGACTGCTCGGCGTCGCCGTCGACCCCAAGTGGGAGACCAACCACTACGTCTACTTCATGCACACCGCGTCCGAGGGCAACCGGGTCGTCCGCATGACCTACGACGGCACGAACCTGACCGGCTACAAGATCCTGCTCCAGGGCATCAAGAAGAACCGCTACCACAACGGCGGCCGCCTCGCCTTCGGCCCCGACGGCTACCTCTACGTCTCCACAGGCGAGGCCCAGACGCCCGATCTCGCGCAGGACAAGAACTCCCTCAACGGCAAGATCCTGCGCATGACGACGGACGGCAAGGCGGCCCCGGGCAACCCGTTCGGCAACTACGTCTACAGCCTGGGCCACCGCAACCCGCAGGGCCTCGCCTTCGACCGCAACGGCCGCCTGTGGGAAGCGGAGTTCGGCAACAGCTCCAAGGACGAGCTGAACCTCATCAAGCCCGGCGCCAACTACGGCTGGCCCACCTGCGAGGGCACCTGCAGCGTCTCTGGCATGACCAACCCCAAGGCCACCTGGAACGTCAACGAGGCCTCCCCGAGCGGCATCGCCATCGTCCGCAACGTCGTCTACATGGCGTCCCTGCGCGGCGAGCGGCTGTGGCGCATCCCGATCAACGGGGACAACGAGAGCGTCGGCACACCGACCGCGTACTACGTGGGGACCTACGGGCGGCTGCGCACGGTCACCAAGGTGCCGGGCGCCGACCAGTTGTGGCTGTCGACCACCAACTGCGACAACAACGGAGGTGCGGCGGACGGGGCGGACAAGATCTTCCGCGTGAACATCAGCTGAGCGGGCGCCGGCTGACGGGCCGTTAATTGACGGGGCGTCAGCCGGCCGAGCGTCAGGCCCGGTAGAGCGCGTCGACCTCGTTGGCGTAGGCGTTCTCGATGGCCTTGCGCTTCAGCTTCAACGACGGTGTCAGCAGGCCGTGTTCCTCGGTGAACGGCTGCGCCAGTATGCGGAAGGTACGGATCGACTCGGCCTGGGAGACGAGGGTGTTGGCGGCCACCACCGCGCGCCGCACCTCCGTCTCCAGGTCGTTGTCGCGCACCAGCTCGGCCGGGGACATCTGCGGTTTGCCGCGCATCGTCAGCCAGTGCTCGACGGCCTCCTGGTCGAGGGTGACCAGGGCCGCCACGTACGGGCGGTCGTTGCCGACGACGATGCACTGGTTGACGAGGGGGTGGTCGCGGACGCGTTCCTCCAGCAGCCCCGGCGAGACGCTCTTGCCGCCGGAGGTCACCAGGATCTCCTTCTTGCGGCCGGTGATGGTCAGGTAGCCGTCCTCGTCGAGCGCGCCCAGGTCGCCGGTGGCGAGCCAGCCGTCGTGCAGGGTCTCGTCGGTGGCCTTCTGGTTGTTGAGGTAGGCCTGGAAGGTGTTGGGTCCGTGCAGCCAGATCTCGCCGTCGTCCGCGATGTGCACGGTGACACCCGGGATGGGCTGGCCGACCGTGCCGTAGCGGGTGCGGTCGGGCGGGTTGGCGGTCGCGGCCGCCGTCGTCTCGGTGAGCCCGTACCCCTCGTAGATCTGCACCCCGGCGCCCGCGAAGAAGAGTCCGAGCCGTCGGTCCATGGCCGACCCGCCGGACATGGCATTGCGGATACGGCCGCCCATGGCGGCCCGCACCTTGGCGTAGACGAGTTTGTCGAACAGCTGGTGCTGCATGCGCAGTCCGGCCGACGGGCCGGGGCCGATGCCCCAGGCCTTCGCCTCCACCGCGTCCGCGTACTTCACCGCGACCTCGACGGCCTTCTCGAAGGGACCGGCCTTGCCCTCCTTCTCCGCTTTGCGGCGGGAGGCGTTGAAGACCTTCTCGAAGATGTAGGGCACGGCGAGGATGAAGGTGGGCTTGAACGCCTGCAGATCCGGCAGCAGCGCGGCGGCGTTCAGCTGCGGCTGGTGGCCGAAGCGGACCCCGCCACGGATCGCGGCGACCTCCACCATCCGCCCGAAGACATGCGCGAGCGGCAGGAACAGAAGGGTCGCCGCCTCGTCGCCCTTCTTCGAGTGGAACACCGGCTCCCAGCCCTCGATGACGGTGTCGGCCTCCCACATGAAGCTGCCGTGCGTGATCACACAGCCCTTGGGGCGGCCGGTCGTGCCCGAGGTGTAGATGATCGTCGCGGTCGAGTCCGGGGTGACCGCCTGCCGGTGCCGGTGCACCACCTCGTCGTCGATGGACGCACCGGCGTCGTACAGCTCCTGCACAGCGCCCGAGTCCAGCTGCCACAGCTGGTGCAGCTGCGGCAGCCGGCCGATGACGGTGGCGATGGTCATCGCGTGGTCCTCGTGCTCCACGATCGCGGCCGTGCACTCCGCGTCGTAGAGCATCCAGAAACACTGCTCGGCCGAGGAGGTCGGATAGACGGGCACCACTTGGGCACCGATCGTCCACAGTGCGTAGTCGAACAGGGTCCACTCGTAGCGGGTGCGGGACATGATCGCGACGCGGTCGCCGAACCGGATGCCCTGGGCGAGCAGCCCCTTGGCGAGGGCCAGCACCTCGTCCCGGAACTCCGCGGAGGTCACGTCACGCCACTGACCTGCCTCGTCCTTGCGACCGAGGGCGATGTGCAGCGGGTCTTCCTGGGCACGTTCGAAGACGACATCGGCCAGACCGCCCACCGGCGGTGCCGACGCCAACGGAGGGTTGGTGAACTCGCGCAAACCCCGCTCCCCGCCTCTGGTGACGCTCCGCAGCGCCGTGAAAGCTACCCCACCCGGCGACAGGGCGGGAGGGGGTCGGAAGCCGAGCAGTGCTCAGGTACCGGCAGGTCACCGCCGGAAAATGCGCCCACATGCGGAAGGGTCGGACACAAAGCTGACGGTTGAGTAAGTTTCGGCACCGTAATCTCCACCGAATCTGTACGACCCGGCTACGGCCCTCCAAGGCGGGTCACAGGGGCTGTTCGACGGGGGTCCCGACGACCTCGCGGACGGCCTTGCGCGGGGCCTTCACCAAGGTCAGGACCAGTATGCCCGCGACCGTCGCCGTCACTCCCGCGAGTACCGCCGCCGTGTTCAGCCCCGAGGCGAACGCCGTGCGCAGCGCGTGCTCGGAGAAGGCACCGCGCAGGGCGCCGGCCGCGCCGCCCGCCAGTGCGTGGGCCGCGTCGGGCGGCAGCGTGTCCCGCATGCGGGAGGTGAGCACCGTGCCGTACACCGCGATGCCGAGCGCGTACCCGAGCTGCCGGAAGGTGTTGACCGCGCCGCCCGCCATGCCTGCCCGCTCCGGAGGTACGGCGGCCAGCGCCGCGCCCGCGATCCCGGGCGCCACCAGACCCGTACCGACCCCCGCGAGGACCAGACCCGGCACCAGCGCGGACGCCGTCGAGCCCGCGCCCAGGAACGCCATGCAGAACTGCCCCGCGCCGATCAGCAGCAGCCCGCCCCCGACGGTGAACCGCGCCGGCACCCCGTGCAGCAGCCGACCGCCGGCCGCCGCCACCACGAAGGACGCCAGCGACAGCCACAGGAAGACGAGCCCGCCGCGGACGGGACTCATCCCGAGCAGCGTCTGCAGCCAGATCGAGTCGTACGCGAGAAGGCTGAACGCCGCCGCGTTGAAGGCGAGCGCGCCCACCATGACGCCCGAGAACGCCGGCTTCAGGAACAGCCGCGGATCCAACAGCGGGTCGGCGCCGCGCAGTTCGACGGCGAGGAAGCCTGCCAGCGCCACCGCGCCGGCTCCGAAGGTGAGCAGGGTGCCCGGCTCGCTCCAGCCCTGCTGTCCGGCGCGTACCGCCCCGTACGTCAGCGCGGCGGCGAAGGCCGCGAACGTCACCGTGCCCGCCCAGTCGACCTTCCGCTCGCGCGAGCCGTGCGACTCCGGCACCACCCGCAGGGTCAGCCACACCGCGAGCACGCTCACCGGCAGATTGACGTAGAAGATCCACCGCCAGCCGGGCCCCGCGGTCAGCAGTCCGCCGAGTACCGGCCCCACCGCGGCCGCGGCCCCGCTGACCGCGCCCCACACGCCGAGCGCAACCGACCGCTGCCGCCCCTGGTAGATCGAGCCGAGCAGCGGCAGCGTGGTCGCGAACATCGCCGCCGCCCCCAACCCCTGCACACCGCGCGCGGCGACCAGCATCCCCGGCCCGCTCGCGAGCCCGCACAGCAGCGAGGCGATCGCGAACACCACCACACCCACCACGTGCACCCGCCGCCGGCCCAGGATGTCGGCCGCGGCCCCCACTCCGAGCAGCAGCGCGGCCAGCGCCAGCGCGTACCCGTCCATCACCCACTGCAGATCGCTCAGCGACGCGTGCAGCGACCGCGCCATGTCCGGCAGCGCGACCACCGCGATCGTGACGTCCAGCAACAACATGAACGTGCCCAGGCACACAGCCGTGAGCGGCCCCCATGTACGCATGTCCTCAACTCCCGGTTCGACAGTTGCGTCTCGGTTCGTACGATGAGCGGTGCGCGGCCGATCGGAGCGGTGACCGGTGGCCGGGCGACGGAATCCGACGGAAGCGGCCAGCATGCAGATGGAATCCCCCACCTTCGACACGCTCGACCTACGGCTGCTCAGCGCCCTGGAGGCCAACGCCCGGGCGTCCTTCAGCCGGATCGGCGCGGTGCTCGGCGTCTCCGACCAGACCGTCGCCCGCCGGTACCGACGGCTGTGCGCCGAGGCCGGACTGCGGATCGTCGCCGTCCGGGACGGGGTCGCGCTGGGCCAGGACGACTGGACCCTGCGCCTGCGCTGCGTCCCCGACAGTGCGCTGACCATCGCGGACGCGCTCGCCAAGCGGCCCGACACCAGCTGGATCGGCATCGCCTCCGGCGGCACCGAGATCATCTGCGGCACCCGGCCGCGCAGCGTCGGCGACCGGGACGACCTGCTCCTGGGCAAACTGCCGCGCACCCCGCGCCTGATGGAGATCCGCGCCCACCAGCTCATGCACCGCTTCTGGGGCGGCCCGACGGGCTGGCTGCGCAAGTTCGGGGCACTCACCGAGGAGCAGTTCGCGGCCCTGCGTCCGGACCCGCTGCCCGACCCCGGGCCGGCCCGCATCGAAGCGGAGGACGAGCCCCTGCTCGCCGTCCTGGAGCGGGACGGCCGCGCCACCTACCCCGAACTCCAGCGCGCCACCGGCCGCTCCGAGTCCGCCGTCAAACGCCGCCTGGCCACCCTGCTCGCCTCCGGCGCCGTGTACATCGACGTCGAGATCCGCCCCGAGACCCTCGGCTTCCCGGTCTCCGCGGTCCTCTGGCTCACCACCACCCCCGCCGCGCTCCACTCCGTCGGCGAGGCCCTCGCCGGCCACGACCCCATCGCCCACGCGGCGGCCACGGCAGGCCCCAGCAACCTGATGGCCTCGGTGGTCGTGCGCACCACGGCGGACCTCTACGCCTACATCAGCGGCCCGCTCGGCCGCCTGCCGGGACTCCAGCACGTGGAGGCGACGCCGTATCTGCGCCGGATCAAACAGCTGACGTATGCCAAGTCACTTCGCTGAGGGCGGGCGGCCAGGAGTCAACGCCGGTGCAGGCGGTCCCCGCCGTCCAGGATCGACTGGGCCAGGGCCTCCGCCGTGCCCGACGCGGAGGTGCGGCGGTGGCCGTGGACCAGGACGAAGTCGACGCGGCCGAGTTCGGGGAGGGCGAAGCGGTCGGGGACGCGGACCAGGCCCGGGGGGACCAGGCCGCGGGAGTGGGCCATCACGCCGAGGCCGGCGCGGGCCGCGGCGATCAGGCCGTTGAGGCTGCCGCTGGTGCAGGCGATGCGCCAGGAACGGCCCTGGCGTTCCAGGGCCTCCAGGGCGAGGGCGCGGGTGATGCCGGGCGGCGGGTAGACGATCAGCGGCACCGGGCGGTCCGGGTCCAGGCGCAGCCGCTCCGCGCCGATCCACACCAGCTCGTCGTGCCAGACCGGTTCGCCCCTCGGATCCTCCGGGCGCCGCTTGGCCAGCACCAAGTCCAGCTTCCCGGCGGCCAGTTGCTCGTGCAGCGTGCCCGACAACTCGACCGTCAGCTCCAGGTCGACCTCGGGGTGCTCGTGCCGGAAGCCCTCCAGGATCTCCGGCAGCCGGGTCAGCACGAAGTCCTCGGACGCGCCGAAGCGCAATCGGCCGCGCAGCCGGGTACCCGTGAAGAACGACGTCGCCTGCTCGTGCACCTCCAGGATCCGCCGCGCGAACCCGAGCATCGCCTCGCCGTCCTCCGTCAGCTCCACGGAGTGCGTGTCCCGGGTGAACAACTGCCGCCCGGTCACCTCCTCCAGGCGCCGCACGTGCTGGCTCACGGTGGACTGGCGCAGCCCGAGCCGCCGGGCGGCCTGCGTGAAGCTCAGGGTCTGCGCGACCGCCAGGAAGGTGCGCAGGTGAGAGGGGTCGTACACGAGGAACAGGGTAACTCGTTATCGCGAAACGTGATGACAGTCAGAGCGGTATGACGGATTCCCGATCAAGTTCCGGAGGAGGACGATGGGCGGGGGACTCCCCGTCCCCGGAACGCCCCTGGAACATCCCCGTCCCGCCGACGGCAATGCGCACGCAACGAGCAAGTGGAGCACCGTGAAACGCCTGCAATGGCCGAGTTGGATGCCGATCGACCCGTACATCCTGCTGTTGCTCGGGACGGTGGGCCTCGCCGCCCTGCTGCCGGCGCGCGGGACCGGGGCGGACGTGGCCTCCGGCGCCTCCACCGCGGCGATCGCCTTCCTCTTCTTCCTGTACGGCGCCCGCCTGTCCACCCGTGAGGCGATGGACGGACTGCGCCACTGGCGGCTCCATGTCACGGTCCTGGCCTGTACGTTCCTCGTCTTCCCGCTGCTCGGCCTGGCCGCCCGCGGTCTCGTCCCGGTCCTGCTGACCCACCCCCTCTACCAGGGCCTGCTCTTCCTCACCCTGGTCCCCTCGACCATCCAGTCCTCCATCGCCTTCACCTCGATGGCCCGCGGCAATGTGCCCGCGGCGATCTGCGCCGGCTCCTTCTCCTCCCTGATCGGCATCGTCGTCACCCCGCTGCTGGCCGCCGCCCTGCTCGGCAGCAGCGCCGGCGGGTTCTCGCCCGACTCGCTCGTCGAGATCGTGCTGCAACTGCTGGTGCCGTTCCTCGCCGGACAGGTGCTGCGCCGCTGGATCGGCAGCTTCGTCGCCCGGCACAAGAAGGTCCTCGGCCTGGTCGACCGCGGCTCGATCCTGCTCGTCGTCTACACCGCGTTCAGCGAGGGCATGGTCCAGGGCATCTGGCACCAGGTGAGCGCGATCCGGCTCGGCGGCCTCCTCGTCGTCGAGGCCGTCCTGCTCGCCGTGATGCTCACCCTGACCTGGTACGGCGGCAAGGCGCTGCGCTTCAACCGCGAGGACCGGATCGCCATCCAGTTCGCCGGCTCCAAGAAGTCCCTGGCCTCCGGACTGCCCATGGCCAGCGTCCTGTTCGGCGCGCACGCCTCCCTCGCGGTGCTGCCGCTGATGCTCTTCCACCAGATGCAGTTGATGGTCTGCGCGGTGATCGCCAAGCGCCGCTCGCACGACCCGGTGGAGGAGATCACCCCGGCTCCGTCAGCCGCAGCGTCACGAACCGCGGTCGGTACAGGCTCACATTCGCGTTGATGCTCGCCGAAGCCCCCACCGTCTCCAGCCAGTTGACGTCGTAACTCAGCACCAGCGGTCCATCACCGCTCAGTTCGGGATGCGCCTGCGGGTTGTACGCGGCCACCCCGCCGTGCGGCAGCGCGGGACTGAAGTCCTTCGTCGGGCCGTGCCAGGGCCCGGAGGGGGAGCAGGCCCAGTACGACGTCACGGTCGTCAGCCCCGCCGCGCCCGCGGCCATCGTGAACAGGACGTACGTCCCCTCCGTGCGCACCACCGAGAACGCGCTGCCTACCTTCGCCCCGCGCACCGGGCGCGGTGCGCCGCCCCACCCCGAGCCGTTCCAGTACTTCCAGGCGCCCGGCTCCCCGAGCCGTCCCTCCGGCACCCGCGCCACGTACGCCGAGGAGGCCGGCCGGGACGCGGCCTGTCCGTCGTCGCCGCCGAACACGTACGTCCAGCCGTCCTCCTCGACCAACGTCGTGCCGAACAGCACCCGTTGGGAGGGATCGGGCACCAGCGACTGGTCCAGCACCTTCACCACCGACTCGACCCGCAGGTCGGGCAGCGAGAGCGTGGCGACCTCGGTGGCGGTGGGCACCCCGTAGATCCACGGCGACTGCCCGGCCGTCCGCACCCACAGCAGCACCCGGACGACCGACTCCGCGGAACCCGGCGAGCGCGGCTCGACCCGGGCCGCCACCGGCCAACGCCATTGATTTGGCGCGGGATCGGCGAAGAGCGGAGTGGGCAGCGTGCGCTCCAGCCGGCCCTCGCCGTCCATCACGACGGCCGAGTTGCGCACCAGCGGGGCGCTCGTGTCCCGCCACGCGTACGACTCGCCGACCGGGTTGGGCGGCCCGTGCACCTGCCCCAGATACGTGTCCGAGAACAGCCACAGCAGCCGCCCGTCCGGCAGCCGCACCGAGTGCGTGCCGTCGCCCCCGGTCCAGTCGTCACTGCGGCTCGCGTCATCGCCGTACCGGGCGAACTCCTCCGTCAGCCCCGAGTCGGCGGACCAGGACCGGATCGCCCGCGCCGAGCACCCGGCCCCGTCCTCCCGCCCGTCACCGTCCGGCAGGGCGGTGAGCAGCACGGCTCCGAGAACCAGCGCCAGCAGCACACCGAGCCCGGTCCCCACTCGCTGTCGTGCTCGTACGTCGTCGGGCACCCACGGGACGGTAGTGGCTGTCGCTCGCGTGGTCCATGGGGCGATGTCCGTTTGCGGGGTCCGTGGAGCAACGTCCGTCCGCGTCAGGGTGGTTGCCCACGTCGGCCGCTGGGGTCACCGTGCCGAGCCCGTCAAGTCACCGGTGCCGAGCCGGTGTTCGCGAGGACCGGCGTCTCCGAGGGCGCCCCGACGCGCGGCCGGTCCGTCCACCGTGGCCGCCCTCTCGGCGACCGCGTCTCGTGCGCCGCAGCCGCCGACGCAGCACCGGCAGGACCGGAAGCAGCGCCGCCGGCCCGGGGCTCGGTGCCGGCGCGACCGTGCCGGCCCGGCGGCAGACCAGGGCGTCGGGATCGGTCGCGGGGACCTGGAGGGAGTAGCCGTCGGGACAGTCCGGACCCGGCCGGCCGCGCGGCCCGGGCTCGCCCTGCTCTCCCTTGGGTCCCTGGGCGCCCGGGGCTCCTTGACCGCCCCCGCCGCCCGCGGGACCGGCCGGACCGGTGGCGCCGTCGGTGCCCGCGGGGCCCGGGTCGCCGGTCGGACCGGTCGGACCAGGCGAGCCCTCCGGACCCTCCGGCCCCGTCGGCCCCGAGGGTCCGGGTTCGCCGCGCGGGCCCTGGTCACCGGCGGTGCCGGGCGTCCCGCCCGCACCCCGGTCCCCCTTCTCGCCCTTCGCACCCCGCTCGCCGGGCAGCGCGGCGGGCACCCGGATCCGGTCGAAGAGGTCGTCGACCGCGTCGGAGGGATCGGGGGCCGCCGGGGTACCGCCGTGGGCCCGGACCTGGGCACGCAGCGCGCGCACGTCCCGCGCGAGCGTGGACACGGCCCGGCCCCGGCGGTCGGCCTCGGTCTGCATCTGGTCGGCGCGACGGTCCCCGGCGTCGATGCGCGCCCACAGGATCACCGCGACGCCGGAGAGGGCGATCAGCACACAGACCAGGAACACGCTGCGCCAGCGCGACGCGAGCAGCCGCTCGAAACGGGACCTCACCGCGCACCTCCGAGCCGGTCGATGTCGAGCCTGAGCCGCGCGATCTCGGACTGGTCGGCGGCGTGCAGGGTGGCCAACTCGGTGATCCGCGTGTCCCGTTCGGCCACCTGCCGCTCCAGGCGGTCCCGCTCGGACTGCAGCTTCTCGGTCAGGCTGGAGTAGCCGCTGAGGGCGTTCTCGCCGCGCTTGCCCAGATACGCCACCACGGCCGCCCCCAGCACGCCCGTGGCCGCCAGCAGCGAGCCGACCAGGGTGGTGCCGGCATCCAAGTGACTGCCTCCTACTCGTACGACGGGTCGCACACGACGCGGCCCGTTGAACTCATCAGGCGTAACGAGCCATGTGCCGGACGGGTGTGCCGGGGGTACGGACTACGCCGGATGGGTGGTGATGGGGTGTCAGGGGTGACGCATAGATGCAGATTTCCGCCGCGGTGGCGTGAGGGGTCATGGTTCCGCTCAACCCGGTTGATCAACTGAAAGATCCGTCAGATCGGTCAATAATCACCAATCCGCACGGGCGGCCGTTCCGAATCCCCCAGCGTCAGGGAAGTTGGCATGGAGGACGGACGGAATGACACCTAACTCAAGGAGCGGTGCGGGGCGCAGGGGCCTCGCCACCCTCATAGCGGGTGCGCTGGCCGCCGGGGGACTCGCAGCCGCCGGTGTGGCCACGCTGGAACCGGGGGCGGCCTCCGCCTCCAGTCACCGGGAGGCCCCGCTGATCGCGGGAAACCCCCGGTACGACAACACGGACGTGTACGCGTTCGTGAGCCCGGACAGCCCGAAGACGACGACGATCATCGCGAACTGGATCCCCTTCGAGGACCCCTCGGGCGGCCCGAACTTCTACACGTTCGCGGACGACGCCCAGTACGACATCCACATCGACAACAACGGTGACGCGCAAGGCGAACTGCTGCTGCGCTACACCTTCAAGACCCACACGAAGAACAAGAAGACGTTCCTCTACAACACGGGCCCCGTCACCAGCCTGGGCGACCCCGACCTGAACGTCACGCAGACCTACGACATTGAGCTGCTCAAGCTGCACAACCAGCAGGTCGTGTCGAAGAAGAAGCTCGCCGACGACATCCCGGTGGCCCCGTCGAACGTCGGCAAGGCGTCGATGCCGGACTACGGCAAGCTGCGCGGCCAGGCCGTCCGTCAACTCGCCGGTGGGGGCCGGACGTTCGCCGGCCAGGCGGACGATCCGTTCTTCCTGGACCTGCGCGTCTTCGACCTGCTGTACGGCGGGAACCTCTCCGAGGTCGGCAACAACACCCTCAAGGGCTACAACGTCAACTCGGTCGCCCTGCAGCTGCCCACCGACATGATCACCCAGTCGAAGCAGCAGCCGGTCGTGGGTATCTGGTCGACGACTCAGCGAAGGAACGCCCAGGGCTCCTACGAGCAGGTCTCACGCCTGGGCAACCCGCTGGTCAACGAGGTCGTCAACCCGCTCAAGGACAAGGACAGGTTCAACGCGGACTCGCCGTGGAACGACGGCCAGTTCCTGAAGAACGTGACCAACCCGGAGCTGCCGAAGCTCATGGAGGCCATCTACAAGATCAAGGCGCCCGCTGAACCGCGCAACGACCTCGTCGACGTCTTCCTCAAGGGCGTCAAGGGCCTCAACCAGCCGCCGAACGTGCGGCCGGCGGAGATGCTGCGCCTGAACACCTCGATCAAGCCGACCGCCGACCCGAAACGGCTCGGTGTGCTCGACGGCGACAACGCGGGCTTCCCGAACGGGCGCCGGCTCACCGACGACGTCGTGGACATCTCGCTCCAGGTCGTCGAGGGCGAACTGGTCGGCGCCAAGAACGACTTGGGGGACGCGGTCGACACCGACGACCAGAAGTTCGGCGACTCCTTCCCCTACCTGGCCCAGCCCGTAGCGGGTTCGCGAGGACCGCTCGCGAAGGGCACGACCGGTGGCAACGACGTACGCAACCAACTGGGCGACTCCCTGGAGCCGGCCGGTTCCACGGGCGGCACGACCGACACCGGCCTGATCGCCGCGTCGGCGGGCGCGGGCGCGGCGGGCATCCTGCTGATCGGCCTGGGCCTGGCGTGGTGGCGCCGGCGCAGCCAGAGTCTGAACTGACCAGCAGGGACAGCAAGACAGGGGAGGGCGGGAGTCGGTGAGACCGGCTCCCGCCCATTTCCGCGCCAAGTCGCCGTCTTCCGCGCTAAGTACGCAGCACGACCTTCCCCAGATTCCCCCGCGACTCGATCACCGCATGCGCCTTCGCCGCGTCCTCCAACGCGAACTCCCCGTGCACGGCGGGGCGTAGCGCCCCCTCCGCGAACAGCGCCCACAGCTCCCGCCGCCACCGTTCGTACAACTCCGGCCGCCCGCGCGCGATGTGCGCCATCTGGAAGCCGATCACGGACTTGGCGCCCACGAGGAGGTCGTACGCCTGGATCGTGCCGCCGCCCGAGCTGTAGGCAACCAGTCGCCCGCCCGGGGCCAGGGCGCCGATCGCCGGGGTGAGGAGGTCGCCGCCCACCGCGTCGAGGGCGTAGTCGACGGGCTCGCCCCAGCTCTCGTCGGCGTAGGAGATCACCTCGTCCGCGCCGAGGGAACGTACGAAGGGGGCTTTCGCGGGGTCGGACACGGCGGCCACCACCCGGGTCGCGCCCCGGGCCCGCGCGAGTTGCACGGCGAGATGGCCGACCCCGCTCGCCGCGGCCGTGACCAGGGCCGACTCGCCCGGCTCGGGGTGTGCGGCGGTGAGGGCGCCGAGAGCGACCAGGCCGCTGCGGACGAGGGCGACCGCGTCGACCGCGGTGGCGGTCTCCGGGATCGGGGAGGCCATCGCCTCGTGCAGGGTTGCGAAGTCGGCGTAGCCGTGTCCGAAGCACAGGCCCGTGACCCGGTCGCCGACGCCGAAGCGGGTCACTCCGCCGCCCACCGCCACGACCTCTCCCGCGATCTCGCCGCCCAGCGGGATCGGTTCGGCGGCCTCGGTGACCTTGCGGACGACCGGGAGCGTGACGCCGATCGCCTCGCAGCGGACGAGGAGTTCGCCGGGGCCCGGTTCGGGGACGGGGGCGTCCTCCAGGAACAGGGGGCCGCCGGTGGACTCGTAGCGGACGCGGCGCATCGCACCTCCGGGTGTCGCGGGTGTCGACAGTGGCGCGGGGATCGTTGGGACTCCCCACGGTTTCGTTGGGAGTCCCAACGGTAGACATGATTCATTGGGAAGTCCAACGACTTCCCGCTACGCTGTCCCCATGCCCGAAGCGCCCCTCGTCGCCATCCGCTCCCTGCCCAGCTGGCTGCTCGGCCGCGCGGCCGCCCGTGGGCGGACCCTGGTGGCGCAGGCCCTGACCGCCGAGGGGCTGAAGATGTGGCACCACGTCGTGCTCTCCGCCGTCCGCGACCTGGCCCCCGTGGCGCAGGCCGACCTCGGCCGCGGGGTGGGTCTCGACCCCAAGGACCTGGTCGGCGTCCTCAACGACCTCCAGGCCGCGGGCCACATCGTGCGCGAACCCGATCCCAAGGACCGGCGCAAGAACGCGGTGTCCCTCACCGTGCAGGGCGCCTGGCTCCTTGAGCGCTGCGAGCGGGCCGCCCGCGCGGCCAACGACGAGCTGCTCGCCCCCCTCTCCGCCGCCGAACGCGACCAGTTCATGGACCTGTTGATCCGGATTTCCGGTACGGACGGCTGACGACGGATAACGTTCCGTCATGACCGCACCCCTCGCGCTCGACCCCGCGCGCAGCGCCCTCGTGCTCGTCGATCTGATGGACCGGATCGTCGCGCTGCCCCTGGAGCCCCGCAAAGGCACCGAAGTCCTGCATGCCGCCGAGGAGTTGACGACCGCCTTCCGGGCGGCCGGCGCGCCCGTCGTGCTGATCCGGGTCGAGCGGCCCGGCGTCGCCGAACAGCCGGCCGGCAGTGAACTGGTGGAGGGGCTCGCCCGGGACGGTGACATCGAGGTCGTGAAGCGGACCATCGGTGGCTTCCAGGGCACCGACCTGCACGACCGACTCCATGAACGCGGCGTCAGCACGCTGGTGTTCGGCGGTATCGCCACCAACCTCGGCGTCGAGTCCACGGCACGCGCCGCCGGTGACCTCGGCTACGACCTCGTGTTCGTCGAGGACGCCATGGCCGCGCTGACCGGGCCCGAGCACGACGCGTCCGTGCGGCTGGACTTCCCGCGGCTGGGGACCGTGGTCTCGGCGGCGGAGGTGCGGTTCGTGGTCTGAGGCCCCCCTCGGAGGGCGGACGGCAACTCAGACGGCGACTCAGACCAGCGTTCCGCCGCCGTCCACCGTGACGACCGAGCCGGTGCTGTAGCCGCCGCGCATCAGGTACAGGTACGCCTCGGCGATGTCCGCGGGCTCGCCCACCCGGCCGACGGGGAGCGACGCCGCGGTGGACGCGTACAGGCCCTCGCGGTCCGTCTCGGCCAGGTCCCGCCACAGCTCGGTGCGGACCACGCCGGGGGAGACCACGTTGACGCGGACCGGGGCGAGCTCCAGGGCCAGGGCCCGGGTGAGCGACTCCATCGCCCCGCACAGGCTCGCCGCGACGGTCGTGCCCGGCATCGGCCGCTGCCCGGCCGTACCCGTCGTCAGGACGACGGAGCCGCCGGGGCGGATCGACGGGGCGCCGTGCTTGACGGCCGTGTACGCGCCCCACAGCCGGGTGTCCAGGAAGCGCCGGGACCGCCCGAGGTCCGACTCGGCGAGACTGCCCATGAGGATGGACTCGCCGGCCGTGTAGACGAGGTGGTCGAAGGCGCCGACCCGAGCGAAGAAGCCGCGTACGGAGTCCTCGTCGGTCGCGTCCAGGACGATTCCCTCGGCGCCGTTCGGCAGCCGCTTCAGGGCCGCGTCCACGCTCTCCTGCCGACGCGAGGCGACGACCACGGCCGCGCCCTCCTGGACGGCGGCCTCCGCGACCGCCAGTCCGATACCCCCGGTGCCGCCGATGACGACGATCCGCTGTCCTTGCAGGCTCATGACGTGTTCCTTCCGTGGCTTCGCTACGGAATCAACCCTGCGGCCGCCCGCCTCCCGCCGTCCAAGACCTCTTTCAGCTGTGGCGATACCCTGGAGGCATCGCCAACGGAAAGGGCGGGCGGCATGGATCTCGACCTGCGCAAGGTCCGCTACTTCGTGGCGGTGGCCGAGCTGCTGCACTTCGGGCGGGCCGCCGAGGAACTGCACATCGCGCAGCCCGTGCTGAGCCGTCAGATCCGGGCGCTGGAGAAGGAATTGGACGCCACGCTCTTCGAACGTGACAGCCACGGCGTCACGTTGACCGGAGCCGGACGCCAACTCCTCGACGACGCGCGCCCGTTGCTCGCCGCCGCCGAGGCCGCCCGACGCCGGACGCACCGGGCCGCCCGCGGACCGCGCCGGTTCGTCGTCGGATTCCGTGCCGGTGTCGTCGTATCGCACGCCGTGCGTGCCTTCGGTGCCGCGCATCCCGATGTCGCCGTCGAGGCCCGCCGGGTCGAGTGGGACGACCAGGAGGAGCTGATCCTCGACGGGACCGTCGACCTCGCCTATCTGCGCCGGCCGATCCGGGAGCGGGGGCTGAAGCTGCTGCCGCTGTTCACCGAGGCGCGGGTGGCGATGTTGCCCGCCGATCACCGGTTGGCCGGCAAGCAGGAGCTGCTCATGGCCGACCTCGCGGACGAGCCGCGGCTGCGTTACGTCGACGCCGGTCCCGACCAGGTGCCGATCCGCACGATCGAGGAGAAGTTCGAGCGCGTGGTGGCGGGCCAGGGCATCACCCTGGTCCCCGTGTCGGTCGCCGAGCAGTACTCACGGCCCGACATCACCTACGTGTCCGTCGTGGACGCGGAGCCCGACGAGGTGATCCTCGCCTGGGACGCGTCCCGCCGGTCACCGCTGATCTCGGCGTTCGCGCAGATCGCGAACGTCTGAGACGGGGCCCCTGCGGCGCAGGGGGCGCTCCCCGCCGGTCGGGGCCCCGCCGCCGTGTCGCGGAGAGCCGGTCACGCCTGGGCGGCCGCGGTCCGCAGGGCGATGCGGTGCTCGCCCGCGTACACGTTCATGGAACTGCCCCGCAGGAAGCCCACCAGGGTCAGACCGGTCTCCGCCGCCAGGTCCACCGCCAGCGAGGACGGCGCCGAGACCGCCGCCAGGACCGGTATCCCGGCCATCACCGCCTTCTGCGCCAGCTCGAAGGAGGCTCGCCCCGACACCAGCAGGAGCGTCCGGGACAGCGGCAGGTTCCCCTGCTGGAGGGCGCGGCCGACCAGCTTGTCGACCGCGTTGTGCCGGCCCACGTCCTCCCGGATGTCGACCAGCTCGCCGTCCTCGGTGAACAGGGCCGCCGCGTGCAGACCCCCGGTCCGGTCGAAGACCCGCTGGGCCGCGCGGAGCCGGTCGGGGAGGCTCGCGAGCAGGTCGGGCTCCACCCGGACCGGGGGAGTGTCGGCGATCGGCCACCGGGCCGTCGTCCGCACCGCGTCGAGGCTCGCCTTGCCGCACAGGCCGCACGACGAGGTCGTATAGACGTTCCGTTCCAGCGTGATGTCCGGGATCCGCACACCGGGGGACGTCCGTACGTCCACCACGTTGTACGAGTTCGAGCCGTCGACGGTCGCGCCCGCGCAGTACACGATGTTCTGCAGGTCGTCCTGCTCGGCGAGCACGCCCTCGCTGACCAGGAAGCCCGCGGCCAGCGCGAAGTCGTCGCCCGGGGTGCGCATGGTGATCGCGAGCGGCTTGCCGTTCAGCCGGATCTCCAGCGGCTCCTCGGCGACCAGCGTGTCCGGTCGGGTGGAGACCGCCCCGTCCCGGATGCGGATCACCTTGCGTCGTTCCGTGACTCGTCCCATGTCGTGCCTCAGTCCCGGTTCTGTACGTGCTGGTAGCCGAAACGGCCCTTGATGCAGAGGTTGCCGTGGGTCACCGGATTGTCGTGCGGCGAGGTGACCTTCACGATCTCATTGTCCTGCACATGGAGCGTGAGGTTGCAGCCCACTCCGCAGTACGCGCACACGGTGGTCGTCTCGGTCTGCTCGGACTCGTTCCACGTACCCGCCGCCCGCATGTCGAACTCCGACTTGAACGACAGCGCGCCCGTCGGGCACACCTCGATGCAGTTGCCGCAGTACACACAGGCGGAGTCGGTCAGCGGGGCGTCGTGCTCGACCGCGATCCGGGCGTCGAAACCGCGCCCGGCGACGGAGATCGCGAAGGTGTTCTGCCACTGGTCCCCGCACGCGTCCACGCACTTGTAGCAGAGGATGCACTTGTCGTAGTCGCGCACGTACAGATCGTTGTCGACCCTCGGCTCCTCGTCGACACGGGCCGCGTCCGGGCCGAAGCGGTCCGGCTTCGCCTCGTACTCCTTGAGCCAGCCGGCGACCTGCGGGGTGGTCGACAGGTCGACCGAGGAGGCGAGCAGTTCCAGGACGATCTTGCGGCTGTGCCGGGCGCGTTCGGTGTCCGTGCGCACCTCCATGCCGGGCTCGGCCCTGCGGGAGCAGGCCGGGACCAGGGTCCGGGAGCCCTCGACCTCGACGACACAGACCCGGCAGGCGTTCTTCGGGGTGAGCGTGTCGCCCTGGCAGAGGGTCGGCACATCCTTGCCCGCGGCCCGGCAGGCGTCGAGGATCGTCGCGCCCTCGGGCGCGCGGACACTCTCCCCGTCGATCGTGAACTCCAGCAGCCGGCGCGGAATCCCCAGCGATGTCACGGTCACTTGTACGCCCCCAGACGGTCGATGGCGGATTCCACGGCGTTCCACGCGGTCTGCCCCAGACCGCAGATCGAGGCGTCCCGCATCGCACGGCCGACCTCGCGCAGCAGGGCGATGTCATCGGCGGCGGCAGCGCCGGTGCGCTCCGCGATCCGGTGCAGCGCCTCCTCCTGCCGCACGGTCCCGACCCGGCACGGCACACACTGCCCGCACGACTCGTCGCGGAAGAACTCGGCGATGCGCAGCAGCAGTTGAGGGAGCGGGACAGTGTCGTCGAAGGCCATGACGACCCCCGAGCCGAGCGTCGTCCCCGCCTCGCGAGTGCCTTCGAAGGTGAGCGGGATGTCGAGTTCGTCCGCCCGTACGAAGCCGCCGGCCGCGCCGCCGAGCAGCACCGCCCGCAGCCGCTCGCGCACACCGGCCTTCGTCAGCAGCTCACCGAGCGTGGCGCCGAAGGGGAGTTCGTAGACGCCCGGCCGCGCCACACTCCCGGAGACGCAGAACAGCTTGGGCCCGGTGGACCGTTCGGTGCCGATCGCCGCGTACGCCGGTGCGCCCATGGTCAGGATCGGCAGTACGTTGACCAGGGTCTCGACGTTGTTCTCGACCGTGGGTTTGCCGAACAGGCCCTTCTCCACCGGGAAGGGCGGCTTGGCGCGCGGCTCGCCCCGGTAGCCCTCGATGGAGTTGAACAGGGCGGTCTCCTCGCCGCAGATGTAGGCGCCCGCGCCGCGCCGGATCTCGATGTCGAAGGCGTAGCCCTGACCGAGGACGTCGTCGCCGAGGAAGCCACGTGCGCGTGCCTGCGTGATCGCGTGCTCCAGGCGGCGCAGGGCGCGCGGGTACTCGCCGCGCAGGTAGAGGAAGCCCCGGTGCGCGCCGGTCGCGTACGCGGCGATCGTCATCGACTCGACCAGCGCGTAGGGGTCGCCCTCCATGAGGACGCGGTCCTTGAAGGTGCCGGGCTCCGATTCGTCCGCGTTGCACACCAGGTAGTGGGGGTGGTCGGGCTGCGACGCCGTGGCCTGCCATTTGCGGCCGGTGGGGAAGGCGGCGCCGCCCCGCCCGACCAGGCCGGAGTCGGTGACCTCGCGGATGACCCCGGCGGGGCCCAGCTCGAAGGCCCGGCGCAGGGCGGTGTAGCCGCCGTGGGCGCGGTAGTCGTCGAGGCTCGACGGGTCCACCACGCCGACGCGGCCGAGCAGGACCAGTTCCTCATCGCCCGCCTGCGGTACTGCCAGTTCGGCCGACGGCTCCTCGCGCGCCGAGTCCGGCGCGCTCGCGGCGAGCACGGCCTCGTGGACGGTCGCCGGTGCCGCGACCGCCGTACGCACCGGGTCGCCCGCCTTGATCGCGAGCGCGGCCGGGGCCCGCTCGCACAGACCGAGGCAGGGGCTGCGCTCTACGTGGACGCCACTGCCGAGGCCGAGGCGGGACTCGATCCCCGCGCACAGGTCCGCCGCCCCGGCCGCCGCGCAGGCGAGGTCCGTGCAGACGTGCAGGACGGTGGCCGGGCGGGGCTTGACGGAGAACATGGCGTAGAAGGTGGCGACCCCGTACGCCTCCGCCGGCGGCACGGTGAGCCGGCGGCAGAGGTAGTCGAGGGCGCCGTCGCTGATCCAGCCGATCCGGTCGTTGAGCGCGTGCAGCCCCGGCAGCAGCAGGTCGCGGCGGTCCCGGGCGGCACGTCCGCCACGGGCCCAGCGCAGGTCCGCGACTCGCATCTCATCGCGGGCCGCGCCCTCCCAGGAGGACTCGGGAGGGCCCAACAGGGCGTCCACGGCCGCCCGTTCGTCGTCCGTCGGTTTGCTGTCGCCGAAGTGCAGATCCACTTACGTCACCTCACGATCGTCGCCACGGGAAGCTTCTCGATCCGGATCGCCGAGGCCTTGAACTCCGCCGTCCCCGCGATCGGGCAATTGGCCTCGATCGTCAGCTGGTTGGTGTCCACCTCGTCGGGAAAGTGCATGGTCATGAAGGCGAGCCCGGGCCGCAGCGCGGTGTCGACCCACACAGGCGCCCGGACCGAACCCCGCCGCGAGGACACCTGGACCTCCTCGCCGACCACGACCCCGTAGCGCTCGGCGTCCTCCGGGCACAGCTCGATGTACTCGCCGCGCCGCAGCGGGGAGGCGAAACTGCCGCTCTGCACACCGGTGTTGTAGGAGTCCAGGCGCCGCCCGGTGGTCAGCCGGATCGGGTACTCCTCGTCCGTGAGGTCGACCGGCGGGTCGTGCAGCACGATCCCGAAGGGCGCGAGCCGTCCCCGTGCGGCCGGGTCCGCATCCCACAGCCGGCCGTGCAGATAGGTGGGTTCGAGCTCCTCGGTGCTCGGGCACGGCCATTGGATGCCCTGGTGCTCGGCCAGTCGCTCGTACGTCATCCCGTAGTGGTCCGGGGAGACCGAGCGCAGTTCGTTCCAGACGGCCTCGGCGTCGGCGTACTTCCAGTCGTGGCCGAGGCGTGCCGCCAGCTCGCAGATGATGTCGATGTCCTCACGGGCCTCGCCGGGCGGGGTGACCGCACGCCGGACCCGCTGAACTCGCCGTTCGCTGTTGGTGGTTGTGCCGTCGGTCTCCGCCCAGCCGGCGGTGGCGGGCAGGATCACGTCCGCCAGCTCGGCCGTCTTCGTGAGGAAGATGTCCTGCACGACGAGGAAGTCCAGCTCCCGCATCCGCCGTACCGCCTGCTCGCTGTCGGCCTCCGACTGCGCCGGGTTCTCGCCGATGCAGTAGACGGCCTTGAGGGTGCCCTCCTCCATCGCCTCGAACATCTCGGTGAGGTTCAGCCCGTAGTGCGGCTGGATGACGGTGTCCCAGGCCGACTCGAACTTGAGGCGCGAGTCGGGGTCGAGGATGTCCTGGAAGCCGGGCAGGCGGTTGGGGATCGCACCCATGTCGCCGCCGCCCTGCACGTTGTTCTGCCCGCGCAGCGGCTGCAACCCGCTGCCGTACCTGCCCACATGGCCGGTCAGCAGGGAGAGGTTGATGAGCGCGCGGACGTTGTCGGTGCCGTTGTGGTGCTCGGTGATGCCGAGCGTCCAGCACAGCTGGGCGCGCTCGGCGCGGGCGTAGGCGTGCGCCAATTCCCTTATGGCGGCGGCCGGTACGCCGGTCACCTTCTCGGCGAGGGACAGCGTCCACGGCTCGACAAGGGCCTTGTACTCCTCGAAGCCGCTGGTCGCCCGCTCGATGAACGCCTCGTTGGCCAGGCCCGCCTGGATGATCTCGCGGCCGATCGCGTGCGCCATCGGGATGTCGGTGCCGACGTTGAGGCCGAGCCAGCTCTCCGCCCACTCCGCGGTGGAGGTGCGGCGCGGGTCGACGGCGTACATCCGGGCGCCGTTCCTGATCCCCTTCAGGACGTGCTGGAAGAAGATCGGGTGCGCGAAGCGGGCGTTGGAGCCCCACATCACGATGACGTCGGTGTGCTCGATCTCCTCGTACGAGGAGGTCCCGCCGCCGGAGCCGAACGCGGCCGTCAGGCCCGCCACGCTCGGGGCGTGACACGTGCGGTTGCAGGAGTCGACGTTGTTGGTGCCCATGACCACGCGGGCGAACTTCTGGGCCACGTAGTTCATCTCGTTGGTCGCGCGGGCGCAGGAGAACATGCCGAAGGCGTCACGGTTGCGGGCGAGTCCCTGGGCGGCCCGGTCGAGAGCCTCCTCCCAACTCGCCTGCCGGAAGGGCTCGTCGCGGGAGTCCCGCACGAGCGGGTGCGTGAGGCGGGTGTAGGTCTTCGGCTGCCGCTTCCTCATACGACGCTCCTCATGGGGCGCTCCTGGCTCCTCATGCCGCGCTCCTCAGCGCGAGCAGGTCCGAGATGGCGTGCACGGTGCGCAGGGTGGGCACCTCCACGCCGGTGATCTCCGCCAGCTCGACGACGGCCGCGAGCAGCACGTCGAGTTCGAGCGGCTTGCCGCGCTCCAGGTCCTGGAGCGTGGAGGTGCGGTGGTCGCCGACCTTCTCGGCGCCCGCGAGTCGGCGCTCGATGGAGACGCCGACCTCGCAGCCGAGGGCCTCGGCGACGGCGAGCGTCTCGGCCATCATGGTCTCGATGACCTTGCGGGTGCCGCCGTGCAGGCACATCTGCCGCATGGTGGCGCGGGACAGCGCGCTGATCGGGTTGAAGGAGATGTTGCCGAGCAGCTTGAGCCAGATGTCGTTGCGCAGGTCCGGCTCCACCGGGCACTTCAGGCCGCCGGCCACCATGGCCTCGCCGAACGCCGTGCAGCGCGTGGAGACGCTGCGGTCGGGCTCGCCGACGGAGAACCGGGTGCCTTCCAAGTGCCGTACGACTCCCGGCCCTTCGAGTTCGGTGGCCGCGTACACCACGCAGCCGATGGCCCGCTCGGGCGCGAGCACCGCACTGACCGCGCCGGCCGGGTCCACGCTCTCGACGCGGTGGCCGTCGTAGGGGCCGCCGTGTCGGTGGAAGTACCACCAGGGGATGCCGTTCTGGGCGGCGACGACCGCCGTGGTGTCGTGCAGCAGTGGCTCGATCAGCGGCCCGCACGCCGCGTACGAGTTGGCCTTCAGGCCCAGGAAGACATAGTCGACCGGGCCGATCTCGGCCGGGTCGTCGGTGGCGTCCGCGTGCGCGGTGAAGTCGCCGCGCGGGCTGAGCACCCGTACTCCGTGCTGCCTCATGGCCGCCAAGTGCGGTCCACGGGCGACGAGATGCACGTCGGCACCGGCGCGGTGGAGCGCGGCACCGACGTAGGCGCCGATCGCACCGGCGCCGAGAACTGCGACTTTCATGGCTGGGAAGCTCCGTTCGGTCGAGGGATACCGCGGAGATGGCCGAACAGTCGAACTCTGTCGACGAAATATTGTCTACAGTATGGGACTTGGGGCAGCAAGGGTTCGCGCACGACCTGACCAAGCCTTGGGCGCGAGCCGGTCGATGGGCCGGACGCCGGTCGCCGGCACGACCGTTCGTCGCGTGTCGCATACCGCTCACCGCATACGGTCGACGCGCGGCTTTTCAACCACCGCCGCACTCCCTACCGTCCGGGATCATGAGTCCCCCCGTCGCACCCGCCGGCTGGAGCCGGTGGCTCGTTCCCCCCGCCGCTCTCTCCGTCCATCTCTCCATCGGCCAGGCCTACGCCTGGAGCGTGTTCAAGCCGCCGCTCGAGTCCTCGCTCGACCTCAGCGGCACGCAGAGCGCGCTGCCCTTCCAGCTCGCCATCGTCATGCTGGGTCTGTCGGCCGCGTTCGGCGGCACGCTGGTGGAGCGCAACGGGCCGCGCTGGGCGATGACCGTCGCCCTGGTCTGCTTCTCGTCCGGCTTCCTGATCTCCGCCCTAGGCGCGGCCACCGAGCAGTACTGGCTGATCGTCCTCGGCTACGGCTTCGTCGGCGGCATCGGCCTCGGCATCGGCTACATCTCGCCCGTCTCCACCCTGATCAAGTGGTTCCCGGACCGGCCCGGCATGGCCACCGGCATCGCCATCATGGGCTTCGGCGGCGGCGCGCTCATCGCCTCGCCGTGGTCCACGCAGATGCTGGAGTCCTTCGGCAGCGACAGCTCCGGGATCGCGCAGGCGTTCCTGGTGCACGGCCTGGTGTACGCCGTGTTCATGTCCCTCGGGGTGTTCCTGGTGCGGGTCCCGCGCACCGACAAGCCCGTCGAGGGTGCGCCCAGCGCCCTCCAGGGGCCGCAGGTCTCCGCCCGCAACGCCGTACGCACCCCGCAGTTCTGGTGCCTGTGGGTGGTGCTCTGCATGAACGTGACCGCGGGCATCGGCATCCTGGAGAAGGCCGCCCCGATGATCACGGACTTCTTCGCGGACACCTCCACCCCGGTCTCCGTGTCGGCCGCCGCGGGCTTCGTCGCGCTGCTGTCCGCCGCCAACATGGCGGGCCGCATCGGCTGGTCGTCGACCTCCGACCTGATCGGCCGCAAGAACATCTACCGCGTCTACCTGGGCGTCGGCGCCGTGATGTACGCGCTGATCGCGCTGTTCGGCGACTCCTCGAAGCCGCTGTTCATCCTGTGCGCCCTGGTGATCCTGTCCTTCTACGGCGGCGGGTTCGCGACCATCCCCGCCTACCTCAAGGACCTCTTCGGCTCCTACCAGGTCGGCGCGATCCACGGGCGGCTGCTCACCGCCTGGTCCCTGGCCGGCGTCCTCGGTCCGCTGATCGTGAACTGGATCGCCGACCGGCAGGAGGACGCCGGCAAGCACGGCTCCGCCCTGTACGGGCTGTCCTTCGTCATCATGATCGGCCTGCTGATCGTCGGCTTCGTCGCCAACGAACTCGTCCGGCCGGTCGACGCCCGCCACCACATCCCCGCCCCGAGGGAGGAGACCGCCGATGTCGAACGACAGCAGTCAGAGTCCGCCTGACCGGCGCCCGCTGATCGCCTTCGCCTGGCTGTGGGTGCTGGCACCGCTGGGGTACGGACTGTACGAACTCGTACAGAAAGCGACGCAATTGTTCACCAAGTGAGTGCCCATGTTCACCGAGTGAGTGCCCCGCTCGCCGGGTGATTGTTCGGGAGGGGTTCGGGCGTCCGCCTGTAGGCCATGCGGCTGACAGAAGCCGACAACGCGGGCGCCCGAATCCTGTCGCCTTGGCTGCCGTCGTACCGGTGAGTCACTCCCCAGACTGGAGGATCCCGCAACTCAAGGCGACAACGAGGGGGACCACCCAGATGAACGGCACGCGCATCGCCGCCGTCGGTCACTACCAGCCCGCGCAGGTTCTCACCAACAAGGACCTGGCGGAGATGGTGGACACCAGCGACGAGTGGATCACGTCCCGGGTGGGCATCCGCACACGCCACATCGCCGGTCCGGACGAGCCCGTCGACGAGCTGGCCGCGCATGCCGCCGCCAAGGCGCTCGCGAGTGCCGGGCTCTCGCCCGCCGACATCGACCTCGTCCTGGTCGCCACGTCCACCGCCGTGGACCGCTCGCCCAACATGGCCGCGCGTGTCTCCGCCCGGCTCGGCATCCCGTCGCCGGCCGCGATGGACGTCAACGTCGTGTGCGCGGGATTCACCCACGCCCTCGCCACCGCCGACCACGCCGTCCGCGCGGGTGCCGCTACGCGGGCCCTGGTCATCGGCGCCGACAAGATGTCCGAGGTCACCGACTGGACCGACCGCACCACCTGCGTGCTCGTCGGCGACGGCGCGGGTGCCGCCGTGGTCGAGGCCTGCGGGCCGGGCGAGGAGGCCGCCATCGGGCCGGTGCTGTGGGGCTCGGTGCCCGAGATGGGGCACGCCGTACGGATCGAGGGCCAGCCCGCGCGGTTCGCGCAGGAGGGGCAGAGCGTCTACCGCTGGGCCACCACCCAGCTGCCGGCGATCGCCCGCAAGGCCTGCGAGAAGGCGGGGCTCGCGCCCGAGGAACTGGCCGGAGTCGTCCTGCACCAGGCCAACCTGCGGATCATCGAACCGCTCGCCGAGAAGATCGGCGCGGTGAACGCCGTGGTCGCCAGGGACGTAACGGAGTCCGGGAACACCTCGGCGGCCAGCATTCCGCTCGCCTTCTCGAAACTGGTCGAACAAGGTGCGCTCACCACCGGCGACCCGGTTCTGCTGTTCGGCTTCGGCGGAAACCTGTCCTACGCGGGTCAGGTCGTCCGCTGTCCCTGACCTGCGGGTTCCCGCGGATGTGACGCAGTCGACGCCCGAACTCCCTGGCCGCTGAGCGCCGTAGACTGTAGACGAAAGACAATTCATACTGGCTTTCCGGCTGCAGTTGCCCCGCGCTGCCCAGGAGGGGGACGGACCGATGTTGTCGACAGGACTGCCGCAAGGCGCGGTGCCCAAGCTCGAACGGCCCGGCCCCTTGCGCGACCGCGTCTACGAGGCGCTCCTCGAACTGATCACCACGCGTGCCCTTCAGCCCGGTCAGCACCTGGTCGAGAGCGAGCTCGCCGGGCACCTCGGCGTCTCGCGGCAGCCGGTGCGGGAGGCGCTGCAGCGGCTGAACACCGAGGGGTGGGTCGATCTGCGGCCCGCGCAGGGCGCGTTCGTGCACGAGCCGACGGAGGAGGAGGCCGACCAACTCCTCACCGTCCGCACCTTGTTGGAGGCCGAGGCCGCCCGTCTCGCCGCCGCCAACGCGGGCAGCTCCGGCATCAAGGTCCTCGAAGAGCTGTGCGCGGAGGGCGAGAAGGCCGTCGCCGCGGACGACGTGGACGGCGCCGTCGCGATGAACGCCCGCTTCCACGCGAAGGTGATGGAACTGGCGGGCAACGCGGTCCTCGCCGAACTCGCCGCCCAGGTCGACCGCCGGGTCCGCTGGTACTACACCCCGATCGCCCGCCAGCGCGGCCATGAGTCCTGGATCGAACACCGGGCGCTGATCGCGGCGATCTCGGCGCGGGACGAACAGCGGGCGACGGCGCTGATGCGGGAGCATACGGAGCACACTCGGCGGTCGTATCACGCGCGGTCCAAGTAGGCAGTTCGTGACGGGACTTGTCCCGTTTCTCCCCTGAGCTGGTCCCCCTCCTCCCCTGACTCGGGCTTTTCTTTGTCCTCTCAGTGGAGAAAGTCGACGGCAATTCGTGCACAGCTTCTTCCCAGGTTCGGCGCCCGCTGCTACGTTCCCCTCGAAAGCCAGTACAGAGGCGGCCGATTGAGGCGGGGAGGGGCCAGTGAGACGCATGACGGCACGACCCGCCAACGCCCATCAGGCCAGGCTCCTCAAGCTGCTGCGCGACGGAGGTCCCAACTCCCGTGCGCAGTTGGGTGATCAGATCGATCTGTCACGGTCGAAGCTGGCCGTGGAGGTGGACCGGCTGCTGGAGACGGGCCTGATCGTGGCCGACGGACTCGCCGCCTCGCGCGGTGGCCGGCGGTCCCACAACATCCGGTTGGCCCCGAACCTGCGGTTCCTCGGCGTGGACATCGGCGCGACCTCGGTCGACGTCGCCGTCACCAACGCCGAACTGGAAGTGCTGGGCCATCTCAACCAGCCCATGGACGTACGCGAGGGCCCGGTCGCGGTCTTCGAGCAAGTCCTGTCCATGGCAGCGAAGTTGCGGGCCTCGGGGCTCGCGGAAGGGTTCGACGGCGCCGGTATCGGCGTCCCAGGACCGGTCCGCTTTCCTGAGGGCGTCCCCGTGGCGCCGCCGATCATGCCGGGCTGGGACGGCTTCCCCGTGCGGGAGGCGCTCAGTCAGGAACTCGGCTGTCCGGTCATGGTCGACAACGACGTGAACCTGATGGCCATGGGGGAGCAGCACGCGGGCGTCGCCCGTTCCGTGGGCGACTTCCTCTGCGTCAAGATCGGTACCGGCATCGGCTGCGGCATCGTCGCCGGCGGTGAGGTCCACCGCGGGGTGACGGGCAGCGCGGGCGACATCGGGCACATCCAGGCCGTGCCCGACGGCCGCCCGTGCGCCTGCGGCAACCGGGGCTGTCTGGAAGCCCACTTCAGCGGCGCGGCCCTGGCCAGGGACGCGCTGGAGGCGGCCCAGCAGGGGCGGTCGGCGGAGCTCTCGACCCGGCTGGAGGCGACCGGCACCCTGACCGCCGTGGACGTCGCCGCCGCGGCCGCCGCCGGCGACGCCACCTCCCTCGACCTGATCCGCGAGGGCGGCAACCGCACCGGCGAGGTCATCGCCAGCCTCGTCTCCTTCTTCAACCCCGGCCTGGTGGTGATCGGCGGCGGGGTGACCGGCCTCGGCCACACCCTGCTCGCCGCGATCCGCACCCAGGTCTACCGCCAGTCACTCCCGCTGGCGACCGGCAACCTGCCCATCGTCCTGGGTGAGTTGGGCCCCACCGCCGGAGTCATCGGCGCGGCCCGACTGATCAGCGACCACCTGTTCTCACCCGCGTAGCCGACATCCGCACCGCGTGGACGCGCGGTCCGGAAGAGCCCACCCGTACAGCGCCCTGCTTCGCCCTGCCCAGAAGCTTCGCCCCGCGCGGACTCTCCGCCACGCGTCGAATCTTCGCCCTGCCCTGAAACCGGCCCGCACGCCAGCCAAGGGGAACACCGATGGCACCAGAACCACCGCTGCTCAGCATGTCCGGCATCACCAAGTCGTTCCCCGGAGTCCGGGCCCTCGACGGCGTCGACCTCGACGTCCAGGCCGGCGAGGTGCACTGTCTGCTCGGCCAGAACGGAGCCGGCAAGTCCACCCTCATCAAGGTCCTGTCCGGCGCCCACCAGCCCGACACGGGCACGATCCACTGGCGCGGCGAGCCGGTCACCCTGCGCTCGCCGATCGCCGCCATGCGCCTCGGCATCGCCACCATCTACCAGGAACTCGACCTGGTGGAGCACCTGTCGGTGGCCGAGAACGTCCACCTGGGCCATGAACCCACGGCGGCCGGTTTCGTCGTACGGGGGAAGGCGGCCAAGGCCTCAACTGCCGCGCTGCTCAAGCGACTTGGGCATCCGGAGATCGACCCGGCGCGGCTCGTCGGGGCGTTGTCCGCGGCCCAGCAGCAGATCGTCTCCATGGCACGGGCGCTCTCCCACGACGTACGCCTCATCGTGATGGACGAGCCCTCCGCCGCCCTCGACCCGGACGAGGTCGACAACCTCTTCCGGATCGTCGGCGACCTGACCGCCGACGGGGTCGCCGTCGTCTATATCTCCCATCGCCTTGAGGAGATTCGGCGCATCGGCGACCGCGTGACCGTGCTGAAGGACGGGCGCGCGGTGGCGGTCGGACTGCCCGCCGAGTCGACGCCGACGCGTGAGGTGGTCGCGCTGATGACCGGCCGCAACGTCGAGTACGTCTTCCCCGAGCGGCCCACGGCACAGCCGCAGGGCACACCTGTCCTGGAGGTCCAAGGGCTGGCGAGGGACGGGGAGTTCGAGTCGCTCGACCTCAGCATCCAGCCGGGCGAGATCGTCGGACTGGCCGGACTCGTCGGCTCGGGGCGGTCGGAGATTCTTGAGACGATCTACGGCGCCCGCAAGCCCTCGGCCGGTCAAGTCCGCGTCGACGGGCGGGCGTTGCGGCCCGGCAGTGTGCGCGCGGCGGTCCGGGCCGGGCTCGGGCTCGCTCCCGAGGAGCGCAAGGCGCAGGCGCTGCTGATGCTGGAGTCCGTCACCCGCAATGTCTCGGTCTCCTCCATGTCCCGCTTCTCACGGGCCGGTTGGATCGACCGGGGAGCCGAGACGGGCGCGGCCCGCGCCGCCACGCGCGAGCTGTCGCTGCGGCCCGACAACCCGTCCGTCCCGATCCGCACCCTCTCCGGCGGCAACCAGCAGAAGGCCGTCCTGGCCCGCTGGCTGCTGCGCGGCTGCCGGGTGCTGCTGCTCGACGAACCGACCCGGGGCGTCGACGTCGGCGCCCGCGCCGAGCTGTACGCGGTGATCCGCAGGCTCGCCGACGAGGGCCTCGCCGTGCTCCTGGTCTCCAGCGAGGTGCCCGAGGTGCTCGGCCTCGCCGACCGCGTACTGGTGCTCCGCGAGGGCCGCGTCGTCCACACGGCGCCCGCCCGGGAGCTGGACGAACACCGCGTACTCGACCTGGTCATGGAAGGAAGCCCGGCGTCATGACGCAGCATGCCTCCCCGCCGCGGGACAACACCGACAAGGTGCCGACGGTCGGCCAACCTCCCGCGTGGCGCGGCCTGTTCGCCCACGCCGACGTCCGCACCCTGTCCCTCCTGGGCGTGCTGGCCGTCCTGGTCCTGATCGGCGGGATCACCAAGCCCGACGAGTTCCTGGACACCCGCAACCTCCAACTCGTCCTCACCCAAGCCTCGGTGATCGGCGTCGTCACCGTCGGGATGACCTTCGTCATCACCTCCGGCGGCATCGACCTGTCGGTCGGCGCGATCGTCGCCCTGTCCTCGGTGTGGGCGACCACGGTGGCCACGCAGGACTACGGCTTCGCCGGCGTCCTGTTCACCGCAGTGCTCGTGGGCGTCGGCTGCGGCCTGGTCAACGGACTGCTCATCGCGTACGGCGGGATGGTCCCGTTCATCGCCACCCTCGCCATGCTGGCCTCGGCGCGCGGACTCGCGCTGCAGATCACCGACGGCAAGACGCAGATCGTCACCATCAACAGCATCCTCGACCTCGGCGAACGCGACGCCTACGTACTCGGCATCCCGCCGCTGGTCATGGTCTTCGCCGTCGTCACGATCATCGGCTGGCTGATCCTCAACCGCACCACCTTCGGCCGCCGCACGGTCGCCGTCGGCGGCAACTCGGAGGCCGCCCGCCTCGCCGGCATCGACGTCCGCCGCCAACGCCTCTACCTGTACCTGCTGTCCGGACTGTGCTGCGGCATCGCCGCCTTCCTGCTGATCATCTTGTCCGGCTCCGGCCAGAACACCAACGGCAACCTCTACGAACTCGACGCCATCGCCGCCGCGATCATCGGCGGCACGCTGCTCAGCGGCGGCCGGGGCACCATCACCGGCTCCGTGCTCGGCGTCCTGATCTTCACCACGATCACCAACATCTTCGCCCTGAACAACCTGCAGAGCGACGTCCAGCAGATCGCCAAGGGCGCGATCATCGTCGCCGCCGTGCTGGTCCAGCGCCGTACCGCGAGCACGACCTGAGGAAAGGGTTCACCGCCATGCCAGAGCCGACGCCTTTCACGAGCCGCAGAGGACTCCTCTTCGGGGCCGCCGCCGTATCCACCGGTGCCCTCCTCGTGGGCTGCACGAGCAACGATCCCAAGGACGAGGCCGCCGCCTCCGACAACCAGCCGGCCGCCTCCGACACCCCCGGCAAGCACGTCACCATCGGCTTCGCCGGACCGCAGGCCGACCACGGCTGGCTCAACGCGATCAACGACAACGCCAAGAGCCGCGCGAAGAAGTACTCGGACGTCTCCCTTGAGATCACCGAGGGGTCCAACGACACCGCCCAGCAGATCGGGCAGATCGAGACCCTCATCAACAAGAAGGTCGACGTCCTGGTGGTGCTGCCCGCCGACGGCAAGGCGCTCACCCAGGTCGGACTGAAGGCGATGCGCGCGGGCATCCCGGTCGTCAACCTCGACCGCATCTTCAACTCGCCGCAGGCGTACCGCTGTTGGATCGGCGGTGACAACTACGGCATGGGCCTCAACGCCGGCACCTACATCGGCGAGCAGCTCAAGGACACCAAGAACGCCCGGGTCATCGAACTCGCCGGTCTCGACAACCTGGAGCTGACCAAGCAGCGCACCCAGGGCTTCGACGACGCCCTCAAGAACTACCCCAACGTCAAGAAGGTGGCCCGCCAGGCCGCCGAGTTCACGGTCGAGTCGGGGCAGGCCAAGATGGCCCAACTCCTGCAGGCGCAGCCCAAGTTCGACGCCCTGTGGAACCACGACGACGACCAGGGCGTGGGCGCGCTGCGCGCCATCGAGCAGGCCGGACGCGACGACTTCCTGATGGTCGGCGGCGCGGGCGCGCTCTCCGCGTTCCAGGCGATCAAGCAGGACAACGGCGTTCTCAAGGCGACGGTCCTGTACCCGCCGACGATGGCCTCCTCCGCGATCGACCTGGCCCGCGCACTCGGTCAGGGCAAGGGCATCGGCGGCCTCTCCGAGTTCGAGATCCCGGCCTCGCTCACGCTCTACTCCGCCGTCGTCGACAAGGACAACGTCGACCAGTACATGTCCACCGGCTTCCGCTGACCGTGCCGGCCCCGCACCCCCCACGGCGCATTCACCACGAGGACGAGGAGGACATCCGTATGGGACAGCCGCAGCAGTCGGACGGGTCACCGGGAGAACAGCCGCCGCTACGGGTCGGCATGGTCGGCTACGCCTTCATGGGTGCCGCCCACTCCCAGGGCTGGCGCACCGTGGGCCGGGTCTTCGACCTGCCGCGCCGCCCGGTCCTGGCCGCCATCTGCGGGCGCGACGCCGCCGCCGTACGGGCGGCGGCCGACCGGCACGGCTGGGCGGCGGCCGAGACCGACTGGCGGGCCCTGGTGGCGCGGGACGACGTCGACCTCGTCGACATCTGCACGCCGGGCGACAGCCATGCCGAGATCGCCCTCGCGGCCCTCGCGGCCGGCAAGCACGTGCTGTGCGAGAAGCCCCTCGCCAACACCGTCGAGGAGGCCGAGTCGATGACGGTGGCGGCCGAAGCGGCGTACGCACGCGGGCAGTTGGCGATGGTCGGCTTCAACTACCGCCGGGTGCCGGCCACCGCGCTCGCCCGGAACATGGTGGCGGAGGGGCGGCTCGGCGCGCTGCGGCACGTGCGGGTGACGTACCTTCAGGACTGGCTGGTGGACCCGGAGTTCCCGCTCACCTGGCGGCTGCGCAAGGAGACGGCGGGCTCCGGCTCCCTCGGCGATCTCGGCGCGCACATCATCGACCTCGCCCAGTACCTCGCGGGCGAGCCGCTGGCCGGGGTCTCCGCCCTGACCGAGACCTTCGTACGCCAACGACCGCTGCCCGGCGGTCCCACCAGCGGCCTGTCCGCCGTGTCGACCGCGGGCACCGGCACGGTCACCGTCGACGACGCGGCCCTGTTCACCGGCCGCTTCGCCTCCGGCGCCCTCGCCTCCTTCGAGGCCACCCGCTACGCGACCGGCCGCAAGAACGCCCTGCGCATCGAACTCAACGGCGAGCACGGCTCGTTGGCCTTCGACCTGGAGCGCCTCAACGAACTCTCGTACCACGACGGTACGGAGCCAGGGGCGCACGCCGGCTTCCGCCGCATCCTCGTCACCGAACCCGACCACCCCTACCTGGAGGCCTGGTGGCCGCCGGGGCACGGACTCGGCTACGAGCACACGTTCGTGCATCAAGCCCGCGACCTCGTCCACGCGATCGCGGAGGGACGGCAGCCCCGGCCCTCCTTCGCGGACGGGCTCCAGGTGCAGCGGGTGCTGGCGGCGGTCGAGGAGAGCGCCGAGAAGAACTCCGTCTTCACGCCCATCGCCGGCTGACCACCACCCATGGCCGCCTGACATACGCCCGTCGCAGTCCGAGGAGGATTGAGGGAAATGCCGCGTCAGTTCACGCTCTTCACCGGTCAGTGGGCCGACCTTCCGCTTGAGGAGGTCTGCCGCCTCGCCCGCGACTTCGGCTACGACGGGCTCGAACTCGCCTGCTGGGGCGACCACTTCGAGGTCGACAAGGCGCTCGCCGACTCGTCGTACATCGAGTCCAGGAAGCAACTCCTCGACAAGTACGGCCTCAAGTGCTGGGCCATCTCCAACCACCTGACCGGCCAGGCCGTCTGCGACGCCATCATCGACGAACGCCACCAGGGCATCCTGCCCACCGAGGTGTGGGGCGACGGCGACCCGGAGGGCGTACGGCAACGGGCAGCGGAGCGGATCAAGGACACCGCGCGCGCCGCCGCGGCCTTCGGCGTCGACACCGTCATCGGTTTCACCGGCTCCGCGATCTGGCACCTGGTCGCCATGTTCCCACCCGCCCCCGAGGCGATGATCGAGCGCGGCTACGAGGACTTCGCCGAGCGCTGGAACCCGATCCTCGACGTCTTCGACGAGGAGGGTGTCCGCTTCGCGCACGAGGTCCACCCCAGCGAGATCGCCTACGACTACTGGACAACTCACCGCGCCTTGGAGGCGGTTGGCGGGCGACCGGCCTTCGGTCTGAACTTCGACCCCTCGCACTTCGTCTGGCAGGACCTCGACCCCGTCGGCTTCCTGTGGGACTTCCGCGACCGGATCTACCACGTCGACTGCAAGGAGGCCCGCAAGCGCCTCGACGGACGCAACGGCAGGCTCGGCTCCCACCTGCCGTGGGGCGACCCGCGCCGCGGCTGGGACTTCGTCTCCGCGGGCCACGGCGACGTGCCCTGGGAGGACGTCTTCCGGATGCTGCGCTCCATCGACTACAAGGGCCCCATCTCGGTCGAGTGGGAGGACGCCGGCATGGACCGGCTCCAGGGCGCACCCGAGGCCCTGACCCGGCTCAAGGCCTTCGACTTCGAGCCGCCGACGGCGTCCTTCGACGCGGCGTTCGGCAACTGACCCCCACCCCCCACCGCTCAGTTCTCCGGGATGACGGCGCATCCCGGCGTACCCGCACCCGCCCGTACAACCAGCCCCACTCTGGAGGCATTCGTGCACGGGAACGACCGCACCACCAGCACCGACAGAATCGAGACCCACAGACGACGCCCGTCCTTCCGCAAGGCGGTGGCCCTCTTCAGCGGGGCACTCCTGGCGGGCGCCACCCTCACGCTCACCGCACCCCAGGCCGGCGCAGCCGTCGCCGACCCGGGAACAGCCACCACGGCAGCCTCCGCCGGAGCTTCCGCCGCGGCCGAGGACTTCCAGCAGGTCACCCTCGCCAAGGGCGAGCCCGAGGTCGGCGAGCCCATGTCGCTCGCGGTCCTCCCGGACCGTTCGGTCCTGCACACCTCGCGCGACGGCGAGTTGAGGCTGACGGACGCGGCCGGCAACACGCGGCTGATCGGCAAGCTCGACGTCTACTCCCACGACGAGGAAGGCCTCCAAGGCGTCGGCGTCGACCCGGACTTCGCCACCAACCGGGCCATCTACCTCTACTACGCGCCCCCGTTGAACACCCCGGCGGGCGACGCCCCCGAGACCGGCACCGCGGCCGACTTCGCGCCCTTCGACGGCGTCAACCGCCTCTCCCGCTTCGTCCTGAACGCGGACGGCACCCTCGACAACGCCAGCGAGAAGAAGGTCCTCGACGTCCCCGCCTCGCGCGGCCTGTGCTGCCACGTCGGCGGCGACATCGACTTCGACGCGGCGGGCAACCTGTACCTGTCGACGGGCGACGACACCAACCCCTTCCAGTCCGACGGCTACAGCCCGCTCGACGAGCGCGCCGACCGCAACCCCGCCTTCGACGCCCAGCGTTCGGCCGGCAACACCAACGACCTGCGCGGCAAGATCCTGCGCGTCAAGGTCGCCGCCGACGGCTCGTACACGGTCCCCGACGGCAACCTCTTCGCTCCCGGCACGGACAAGACGAAGCCCGAGATCTACGCGATGGGCTTCCGCAACCCGTTCCGCTTCAGCGTCGACAAGAAGACCGGCATCCTCTACGTCGGCGAGTACGGCCCCGACGCGGGCGCCGCCGACCCGGCGCGCGGCCCGGCCGGACAGGTCGAGTTCGCCCGCGTCACAGGGCCCGGCAACTTCGGCTGGCCGTACTGCACCGGTGCCAACGACGCCTACGTGGACTACGACTTCGCGACCAAGACGTCCGGCGCGTCCTTCGACTGCGCGGCCCCGAAGAACAACTCCCCGCACAACACCGGGCTCACCGACCTTCCCCCGGCGCAGCCCGCCTGGATCCCCTACAACGGCCCGTCCGTACCGGAGTTGGGCGACGGATCCGAGTCCCCGATGGGCGGCCCGGTCTACCACTACGACGCCACGCTCGACTCGCCGGTCAAGTTCCCCGAGGCGTACGACGGGAACTTCTTCGCGGGTGAGTTCGGCCGGCGCTGGATCAAGCGGATCGTGAGCGACGGCAGCGGAAGCGTGCAGTCGATCAACGCCTTCCCGTGGACCGGCACCCAGGTGATGGACATGGCCTTCGGCCCTGACGGCGCGCTGTACGTCCTCGACTACGGCACCGCATGGTTCGGCGGCGACGAGAACTCCGGTCTCTACCGCATCGAGAACGCGACCGACGGCCACTCCCCGGTGGCGCAGGCCGCGGCCGACCGCACGTCCGGACAGGCCCCGTTGAAGGTCAAGTTCTCCTCCGAGGGCAGCAGTGACCAGGACGGCGACGCGCTCACGTACAGCTGGGACTTCGGCGACGGCGGCACGTCCACGGCGGCCAACCCGACGCACAAGTACAAGAAGAACGGCACCTACACCGCGACCCTGACCGCCAAGGACGCCTCGGGCCGTACCGGCGGCGCCAGCGTGCAGGTCGTCGTCGGCAACACCGCGCCCACGGTGGTCCTCGAACTGCCCAAGGACGGACAGCTGTTCAGCTTCGGCGACGCGATCCCGTTCAAGGTGAAGGTCACCGACCCCGAGGACCGCAGGACCATCGACTGCGCCAAGGTCAAGGTCACCTTCGTCCTCGGCCACGACACCCACGGCCACCCGCAGACCTCGGCCACCGGCTGCACCGGCACCATCCAGACCAGCGCCGACGGCGGCCACGACGAGGACGCCAACATATTCGGCGTGCTGAACGCCGAGTACACCGACAACGGAGGCGGCGGCCAGGCCCCGCTCACCTCCCACGACCAGAGCGTCCTGGAGCCCCGACACCGCCAGGCCGAGCACTTCGGCGCCGGCTCCGGTGTCGACATCATCACCAAGGACACCGCGCACGGCGGAAAGACCGTCGGCAACATCGACAACGGCGACTGGATCTCCTTCACGCCGTACGTCCTGAACAACGCCAAGTCGGTTACGGCACGCGTCTCTTCGGGTGGCGCCGGCGGCACGCTGGAGATCCGCTCGGGCTCCGCGAAGGGCACTCTCCTCGGCAAGGCGACCGTCCCGGTGACCGGCGGCTGGGAGACCTTCCAGGACGTCACCGCGAACCTGTCCCGCGCACCCAAGGGCACGACCACGCTCTACCTGGTCTTCAAGGGCGGCACGGGCGCGCTGTTCGACGTGGACGACTTCACCTTCACCACGAGCTGAGGGGAGACGACGTGATGCGCTCAACAAGCCGACTGGCTACCGCAGTTGTGGGCGCCGCCCTGCTCCTCGGCTGCGTCTCGGGCCCGGCCTCCTCGCACCCCGGGGACGCGGGACACGGTGGTGCCGACGGGAAGCGGGTGCTGGTCTTCTCCAAGACGGCCGGCTTCCGGCACGACTCCATCCCCGAGGGCATCGAGGCGGTACGGCAACTCGGCGCGAGCGGCGGCTTCACGGTCGACGCGACCGAGGACGCGGGCAAGTTCACCGACCGCAACCTGCGGCGGTACGACGCGGTCGTCTTCCTCTCCACCACCGGTGACGTCCTCGACGCGGCCCAACAGCGGGCGTTCGAGGGCTACATCAGGCACGGCGGCGGCTATGTCGGCGTCCATGCGGCCGCCGACACCGAGTACGACTGGGCGTTCTACGGTGGCCTCGCCGGCGCCTACTTCCAGTCGCACCCGGCGATCCAGCCCGCGACCGTGGACGTCGAGGATCGCGGTCACCCGGCGACCGCGGGCCTTGCCGACACCTGGACCCGCACCGACGAGTGGTACAACTACCGCTCGAATCCCCGGGATCGGGCCCACGTCCTGGCCTCGCTCGACGAGTCCTCGTACACCGGCGGCACGATGAACGGCGATCACCCGATCGCCTGGTGCCAGGACTACCAGGGCGGCCGCGCCTTCTACACCGGCGCGGGCCACACCAAGGAGTCCTACGCCGAACCCGCCTTCCGCGCCCACCTGTTGGGCGGGATCCGCTGGGCCGTCGGTGACGCCCAGGCCGACTGCCGCCCGGAGAACGGCTACCGCCCGCTCTTCGACGGCACGGCCGCCTCGCTGTCCGACTGGCGGCAGGCGGGCCCGGGCTCCTTCACCCTCTCCGACGACGGCACGCTGACGTCGTCGGGCGGGATGGGCCTGCTCTGGTACGCGACATCGGGCTTCACCTCGTACTCCCTGAAGCTCGACTGGAAGATGGCCAGCGCCTCGGGCGACGACAACTCCGGTGTGTTCGTGGGCTTCCCGCCCTCGGACGACCCGTGGTCGGCCGTCGACAAGGGCTACGAGATCCAGATCGACGCCACCGACGTGCCCGAGAAGACCACGGGTTCCGTCTACGGCTTCCGCTCCGCTGACCTGAAGAAGCGCGACCGCGCGCTGAATCCGCCGGGGGAGTGGAACACGTACGAGATCCGCGTGGAGGGCGAACGACTCCGCGTCCATCTCAACGGCGTGAAGATCAACGATTTCCGCAACACCGACCCGGCCCGGAGCCTGCGCGACGGACACCTCGGCATCCAGAACCACGGAGCCGACGACCAGGTGTCCTTCCGCGACATCCGGCTCAAGGAACTGCCCGCCAAGGGCAATTGAGCGGCGGTGGGCGAGGGACGCCGGACTCTCGCCCACCGTCTTCCGGCCGGCCCCTTTCAGGGGTCGTCCGGCCGCCCCGCCCTGGGGTGCGCGCACGAGGCGTTCGATGCCGACGCGTTCGACAAGGAGGCTGCCCATGTCCGCGTCCGTTCCCGTTTCCGACTCCGTCTCCTCACCACGCATCGGCGTCTGGCTGATCGGCGCCCGCGGCTCCGTCGCCACCACGGTCGTCGCGGGCTGCGCCGCCATGACCGCGGGCCTGCACCCACCGACGGGCCTGGTCACCGAGACCCCGGCCTTCGCGGAGAGCGGCCTGCCACCCCTCACCTCCCTCGTCTTCGGCGGCCACGACACGGTGGACTGCCCCCTCCCCAAACGCGCCGAGGCCCTCGCGGCCGGCGGCGTCCTCCCACCCGGCCTCCCCACGGCGGTCGCGGCCGAACTCGCCGCCGCGGACCGGGAGATCAGGCCGGGCGGCCCGGCCCCGGGCGACACACGCACCGAACAGGAACTGATCGAGGCCTTCGCGGCGGACATCGACGATTTCGTACGACGGCTCGGCCTGGCGCGGGCGGTAGTGGTGAACGTCGCGTCGACCGAACCCTCCGCTGCGGGGCCCGAACTCCCGCCCAGCTCCCTGTACGCGGCGGCGGCCCTGCGCGCCGGCTGCCCTTACGTCAACTTCACCCCGTCGACGGGCCTGCACCACCCGTCGCTCGCCGAGTCGGCGGAGTCGAGCGGGCTGCCGTACGCCGGCCGCGACGGCAAGACCGGCCAGACACTGCTCCGTTCCGTGCTCGGCCCAATGTTCACCCAGCGCGCCCTCGCGGTCCGCGCCTGGTCCGGCGCGAATCTCCTCGGCGGAGGCGACGGTGCCGCTCTCGCGGACCCCGCCGCGGCCGCCGCCAAGAACGCCGGCAAGGAACGCGTCCTCGCCGACACCCTCGGTACGACCCCCGAGGGCGAGGTCCACATCGACGACGTCCCGGCGCTCGGCGACTGGAAGACCGCCTGGGACCACATCGCCTTCGACGGCTTCCTCGGCACCCGCATGATCCTCCAGACCATCTGGCAGGGCTGCGACTCGGCGCTGGCCGCTCCGCTGGTCCTGGATCTGGCCCGCCTGACGGCACGGGCCCAGGAGGCAGGCCTGTCCGGTCCGCTCGCTGAACTCGGCTTCTTCTTCAAGGACCCGGTGGGGGAAGGGCCTGCGGGGTTGGGGGAGCAGTACGAGGCGTTGGTGGGGTTCGCGGGGCGGTTGAGGGGGAGCGACGGGGCCGCAAGTGAGGGGGCCACAGGGGGTGTCGGTCGGCAGGTCGGAGGCGTCGGCGGGCACACCGAGGCTGCCGGTGAGCGTTCCGAGAGTGTCGGCGGCCGGGCCGCGGGCGAGGACCGGCCCGGACATGCGAAGGGCTCGTCCGGGGCGGACCGTTCGGGGGAACTGTGGTGACCGCGGGACCCGCACTGACGGACGGTTCCACAACTCGGGGCGCGAAGAGGCCGATCGACAGGTCGACTTCAGGTCGTGACAACACGGACCGCCGCCCGAGCCGCCGCCTCGCCTGGGCCGAACTCCTGCGTCTCCCCGCCCTGTTCACCGTCCCCGGCGACGCCCTCGCCGGCGCCGCGGCGACCGCCACCACCCCCAACTCCCGCACCCTGCTCGCCATCGGCTCCTCCCTCTGCCTCTACACGGCCGGCATGGCGCTCAACGACTGGGCCGACCGCGAGGAGGACGCCGCCGAACGCCCCCACCGACCCCTCCCCTCGGGCCGCATCCACCCGACCGCCGCCCTGTCGACGGTCGGCGTCCTCACCGGCGCCGGCTTGGCCCTCGCCGCCCGCGCCGGCCGCCCGGCGCTCGCGGTCGCCGTACCTCTGGCGGCCACGGTCTGGGCGTACGACCTCACCCTCAAGCACACCGCCGCGGGCCCCACGGCCATGGCCGCCGCCCGGGGCCTCGACCTCCTCCTCGGCGCCGCCGCGACAGCGGGCCGCGTCCACGAGGCGCTCCCCTCAGCGGCCCTGCTCGGCACGCACACCCTCGCGGTGACGACGGTGTCCCGCCGGGAGACGACGGGCGGTTCCCCCGTGCCTCCGCTGGCGGCCTTGGCGACGACCGCTTTCGTGACGCGACTGCTCACGCGGCGCCGCCCGGCGGGTCCCCGGGAAGCAGGCACCCTCGACCTGCCCGGCACCGGGACGGACACGGCTCCGCCCACCCGAGCCGGTGATCAGTCCTTCCGCTCGGTCACGGGCACGCTGCAGCTGGCCCTGGCCGCCGCCTACGCCGCCACCTCCGGTCGCCGCTACTTCCACGCCGCCCTCAATCCATCACCCCCACTCGTCCAACGAGCCGTCGGCGGCGGCATCCGCGCCACCATCCCGCTCCAGGCCGCCCTCACCGCCCGCTCCGGTGCCGGCACCACGGCCGCGCTCATCGCGGCTCTCGCCCCACTCGGCCGAAGGTTCGCGAGGAAGGTGAGCGTTACGTGACCCCGCACACGACCCCTCCCGGTACCTCGCCCGCGACTTCTGTGCCGCGGCACCCGGACGGCCCCGAGACCAGCGCCCCCACATCTCCGACCTCCGTGCCTCCCGCCAACACCTCCTTCCGCTTCGGGTACGGCACCAACGGCCTGGCCGACCTCCGCCTCGACGACGCCCTCTCCCTCCTCGCCGACCTCGGTTACGACGGCGTCGGACTGACCCTCGACCACATGCACCTGGACCCGCTGGCGCCCGACCTCGCCGCCCGCACCCAGCGCGTCGCCGGCCGGTTGGATGCCCTCGGCCTGGACGTCACCGTGGAGACCGGGGCCCGGTACGTGTTGGACCCGCGCCGCAAACACGGTCCCTCGCTCCTAGACCCGGACCCGGACGACCGCGCCCGACGCGTCGACCTGCTGATCCGCTCGGTCCAGGTCGCCGCCGACCTCGGTGCACACGCCGTCCACTGCTTCAGCGGCGTCACCCCGGCCGGAACCGACACCGACACTGCGTGGAAGCGACTGGCCGAGGCACTCACGCCCGTCCTGGAGGCCGCCGACGACGTCGGCGTCCCCCTCGCCGTCGAGCCCGAACCCGGCCACCTCCTCGGCTCACTCGCCGACTTCCACCGGCTCCGCCACATCCTCGGCGACCCGGAGAACCTCGGTCTGACCCTCGACATCGGCCACTGCCAGTGCCTCGAACCCCTCTCTCCCGCCGACTGCGTACGCGCCGCCGCCCCTTGGCTGCGGCACGTCCAGATCGAGGACATGCGTCGGGGCGTCCACGAACACCTCCCCTTCGGAGACGGCGAGATCGACTTCCCGCCCGTCCTCGCGGCCCTCGCCGCGACCGGCTACCAAGGCCTGACGGTCGTCGAACTGCCCCGCCACTCGCACGCGGGCCCCCACTTCGCCGAACACTCCCTCCCGTTCCTCCACCGCGCGGCGACCCGAGCAGCCGCGCTGCCGGAGCGCCAGCGCGATTCCGGGGCTGCCGTTGATCGCGGTCCCGCCCCCTCCTCACCACCCGGCGATCCCTCCGCCACCCCAGAAGGGAGCAGCACCTCATGAGACAGCCGACGAGCCGACCCATGAGCCAACCCGTGGATAGCCCCACGACGGGCCCCACGACAGGCCCCACCCCGCACCCCCACTCCGCACCGGAGACCCCGGCCGCAGACCTCACGACCCCCGACTCCACGACCTCCGACTCCACGACCTCCAACTCCACAACCTCTCCTCCCACCACTCCTGACTCCACCGCCCCCGACCCCACCACCCCCGATCTCCCGGCCCCCGACATGACGACCCCCGACATGACGCCCCCCGACCTCACAGGCGCCCCCCTAGCCCGCACCCCACCAGCCGACCTGCACCGCCTCCTCACCGCCCGCCTCGGCGGAGCCGCCCGTGCCTGGCTCGACCAGGCTCTCGAAGAGGCCGCCACCCATCCCGGCATCCACGGACCCATCTCCGTCTGGGAGTTGCGCCTCGCCGAGGCCGGACGGCGATGCGGCCCGGAGCACGCCGACGTCGCCCGCGTGCTGATCCTGGACGCCGCCCGCGCCGGCACGGACGCCGTCACCCGCGTCTACTTCCAGGGCACCGCCGCCGAACGCCGCGCCGTCCTGCACGCGCTGCCCCATCTCGTGGTCGGCCCCGACGCCCTCCCGCTCGTCGAGGACGCCCTGCGCACCAACGACACCCGGCTCGTCGCCGCCGCCGTCGGTCCGTACGCCGCCCGGCATCTCGCCCCCCACCATTGGCGCCACGCCGTCCTGAAGTGCCTGTTCACCGGCGTGTCCGTGGACGAGATCGCCGACCTGGACCGCCGCGCACGCGACGACGCCGAACTCGCCCGCATGCTCGGCGACTACGCCGCCGAACGCACCGCCGCGGGCCGTCCCGTGCCCGAAGACCTGTACCGCGTCCTGACCTTGACCGACCCCACGGCCACCCCACCCGCGCCCGCCGCCGAACGCGACCCCGGCCCGCGCGGAACCGACGGCGAGGAGTCCTGATGCGCATTTTCGACCCCCACATCCACATGACCTCCCGGACCACCGACGACTACGAGGCCATGCACGCCGCAGGCGTCCGCGCCGTCGTCGAACCCTCCTTCTGGCTCGGCCAGCCCCGCACCTCACCCGCCTCTTTCTTCGACTACTTCGACTCCCTCCTGGGCTGGGAGCCCTTCCGTGCCGCGCAGTACGGCATCGCCCACCACTGCACGCTCGCCCTCAACCCCAAGGAGGCGAACGACTCGCGCTGCACGCCCGTCCTCGACGAACTTCCCCGCTATCTCGTCAAGGACCAGGTAGTCGCCGTCGGCGAGATCGGCTACGACTCGATGACCCCCGCCGAGGACACCGCCCTCGCCGCCCAGCTCCAACTCGCCGCCGACCACGGCCTGCCCGCGCTCGTCCACACTCCGCACCGCGACAAGCTCGCCGGCCTGCGCCGCACCCTCGACGTGGTGCGCGAGTCCGTGCTGGCCCCGGACCGCGTCCTCGTCGACCACCTCAACGAGACGACCGTCAAGGAGGCCAAGGACAGCGGCTGTTGGCTCGGTTTCTCCGTCTATCCCGACACCAAGATGGACGAGGAACGGATGATCGCGATCCTGCGCGAGTACGGGCCCGAGCAGGTCCTGGTGAACTCCGCCGCCGACTGGGGCAAGAGCAACCCGCTGAAGACCCGCGGGGTCGGCGACCTGATGCTGGCCGAGGGCTTCTCGGACGACGACGTCGACCGGGTGCTGTGGCGCAACCCCGTCGCCTTCTACGGCCTCAGCGGCCGGTTGGACCTCGATCTGGACCTGGACGTCACGGCCACCGGCGCCACCCACGAGGGCAACTCCATCCTCCGCGGCGGAGCGTGAGCCATGCGCTTCCGCCACCCCGACGGCTCGACCGTCCACCTCGCCTACTGCACCAACGTCCACCCGGCCGAGACCCTGGACGGCGTCCTCGCCCAGCTCCGCGACCACTGCGAGCCGGTACGCCGCCGCCTGGGCCGCGACCGCCTCGGCATCGGGCTCTGGCTCGCGAAGGACGCCGCCCACGCCCTGGTCACCGACCCCTCCGCGCTGCGCGGCCTGCGTACCGAACTCGACCGGCGCGGCCTCGAAGTCGTCACCCTCAACGGCTTCCCCTACGAGGGCTTCGGCGCCGAGGAGGTCAAGTACCGCGTCTACAAGCCGGACTGGGCCGACCCCGAACGCCTGGAGCACACCACCGCCCTGGCCCGTGTCCTCGCCGGACTCCTGCCCGACGACGTCACCGAGGGCACCATCTCGACCCTGCCGCTCGCGTGGCGCACCGTCTATGACCTGAGCCGAGCCGAGAAGGCCCGTACCGCACTCCTCACCCTCACCGAACGCCTCGACGCCCTCGACGAGTTGACCGGCCGCTCCATCCGCGTCGGCCTGGAACCCGAACCGGGCTGTGTCGTCGAGACCACCGGCGATGCGATCGCCCCGTTGACCGCGATCGCCCACGACCGCATCGGCATCTGCGTCGACACCTGCCACCTCGCCACCTCCTTCGAAGATCCGCACACCGCCCTGGACGCGCTCGCCGAAGCCGGCGTCCCCGTCGTCAAGTCCCAGCTGTCGGCGGCCCTGCACGCCGAACACCCCCATCTCCCCGAGGTCCGCACCGCTCTCGCGGCCTTCGACGAACCCCGCTTCCTGCACCAGACCCGCACCGCCTCGGCCGCCGGCCTGCGCGGCACCGACGACCTCGGCGTGGCGCTCCGGTCCGACGCCCTGCCCGACGCGACCCCTTGGCGCGCCCACTTCCACGTCCCGCTGCACGCGGCCCCCGCCGCGCCCCTCACCTCCACGCTCCCCGTGCTCAAGGCAGCCCTCACCCGGCTGGTCGGCGGCCCGCATCCGCTCACCCGCCACCTGGAGGTCGAGACCTACACCTGGCAGGCACTTCCGCCCGAGCTGCGCCCTCGCGGCCGAGCCCAGCTCGCCGACGGCATCGCCGCCGAACTCACCCTCGCCCGCGACCTGTTGACCGACCTCGGCCTGAAGGAGCTGCCATGAGCGACCGACCGGCCGACCCGCACGCCACCGGGGACTCCGTTCCGCCGGTCAGCGCGGACCGTGCCTCGCACACCACCCCGCTCCCTGTCCCGCACGGGGAGTCGCACCCCACCCCCCTCCTCGTCCTCGACGTCGTAGGCCTCACCCCCCGTCTCCTCGACCACATGCCCCACCTCAAGACGCTCGCCCAGTCCGGCTCCCGCGCCGCACTCGGCACCGTCCTGCCCGCCGTCACCTGCGCCGCCCAGTCGACCTTCCTGACCGGCACCCACCCGTCCGAGCACGGCATCGTCGGCAACGGCTGGTACTTCCGCGAACTCGGCGACGTACTCCTGTGGCGCCAGCACAACGGCCTCGTCGCCGGCGACAAGCTGTGGGACGCCGCCCGCCGCGCGCACCCCGGCTACACCGTCGCCAACATCTGCTGGTGGTACGCCATGGGCGCCGACACCGACTTCACCGTCACCCCCCGTCCCGTCTACTACGCCGACGGCCGCAAGGAGCCCGACTGCTACACCCGGCCCCCGGCCCTGCACGACGAACTCACCGAGAAACTCGGCACCTTCCCCCTCTTCCACTTCTGGGGACCCGGCGCGGACCTGGTCTCCAGTCAGTGGATCATCGACGCGACCCGCCACATCCTGCGCACCCGCCGTCCCGATCTGGCGCTCTGCTACCTCCCTCACCTCGACTACGACCTGCAGCGCTTCGGCCCCGACGACCCGCGCTCCCTGAAAGCGGCCGCCGATCTGGACGCCGCCGTGGCCCCGCTCCTGGACGACGCCCGCGCCGAGGGCCGTACCGTGGTTGCGCTGTCCGAGTACGGCATCACCCGCGCGGACCGCCCCGTCGACATCAACCGGGCCCTGCGCCGCGCCGGACTCCTCGAAGTGCACACGCAGGACGGCATGGAGTACCTCGACCCGATGGCCTCCCGTGCCTTCGCGGTCGCCGACCACCAGATCGCCCATGTCTACGTGCGCCGTCCGGAGGACCTCGACGCCACGCGGGCAGCACTGGCGGACCTGCCCGGCATTGAGCAACTCCTGGACGACGAGGGCAAGAAGACCCACCACCTCGACCACCCGCGCTCAGGCGAGCTCGTCGCCGTCGCGGAGCCGGACGCCTGGTTCACGTACTACTACTGGCTCGACGACGCCCGCGCGCCCGACTTCGCGCAGCTCGTCGAGATCCACCGCAAACCCGGCTACGACCCGGTCGAGTTGTTCATGGATCCGCTCGACCCCTACGTCAAGGTCAAAGCGGCGACGGCACTGGCCCGCAAGAAACTCGGCATGCGCTATCGCATGGCGGTCGTGCCGTTGGATCCGTCACCTATTCGCGGCAGCCATGGCCGCCTTCCGGCGAGCGACGACGACGGTCCGCTCCTCATCTGCTCCACCCCCCGTGCTGTCGGCGACCGCCTCGCGGCCACCGATGTGAAGTCCCTGCTGCTCCGACTCGCCGGTCTCACCTGACAGACCGGCCCCATCGACCCGTCCGATCGCTGTGATCCGACTGGTACCGAGTGAAGCACTCACCACTGACAACGCCCTCCGAATCCGAGGAGTTCCAGGCATGAGCCGCATCTCCCAGCCCGATCCCGAACTCACCCACCGCCTCAGCAGACGAGGCATGCTCGGCGTGGCCGCGGGTGCCACCGCCGCCGCACTGCTGGGCGCCGCGGCGACCCCGGCGACGGCCGCCGAGAGCACGTCCGCCGCTGCCGCGTCCGGCGGCCGTGGCCGTCCCGTCCTGCCGCCCGGCCGGCTCGGCATCCAGCTCTACAGCCTGCGCGACAAGGTCTCCACGCTCGGCTTCGCCCCCGTCTTCGCCGAGTTGGAGAAGTACGGCTACGACGAGGTCGAGTTCGCCGGATACACGCAGGGCTCGGCGGGTCCCATCACCCTCGCCCAGCTGAAGCGGCTGGCGCACAGCCATGGGCTGAACCCGATCGGCAGTCACGTCGGCTACTACTCCGACGACCCGAACGCGTACACCTTCGCCCAGAACCTGACCAAGGTCCTCGACGACGCCCAGGCGCTCGGCCTCAAGCACATCGGCACCGCGTCCGGACCCTTCCGCTACGGCTCGACCGTGGACGCGTGGAAGCGCGCCGCGGCGGAGTTCAACACGTACGGGGCGGCCGCCAAGAAGCGCGGCATGAAGTTCTACCAGCACAACCACTCCGACGAGTTCGGCTTCGCCTCCGACAATCCCAAGGTCCGGCTCTACGACGTGCTGCTCGCCGAGACCGACCCCGACCTGGTGTTCCTGGAGATGGACATCTTCTGGGCGTACGCGGGCCAGTTCCGCTTCTCGACACGGCCGGACGGCAAGCCGGCGCCGTTCGACCCGCTGCGCTACGTGCTCAAGCAGCCGCACCGCTACCCGCTCTTCCACGTCAAGGACGGGGTGAGCGACCCCTCGAACCAGTTCGGCTACCGGATGGTGGACGTCGGCGACGGCGACATCGACTACGAGAAGTTCATCTCCGCCGTGAGCCGGCTGCGCGGCGAGCGCCTCGCCCACCACTGGCAGGTCGAGCACGACCAGCCCACCGAGTCCTTCACCTTCGCCCGCCGCTCCAGCGCCTATCTGCACTCCCTGCGCGAGAAGAAGTGCTGAATCGCGGGGAAAAGTGCTGAACCACCGCTAGCACACGTGAGGAGGCCCTCCCCGCACCCGGGGAGGGCCTCCTCACGCGCGCGTGGCCGTCAACCGGCCGGTTGCGGCTGGGGAGTCGACGTCACCTCCCGGCTGCGACCCGGCTGCCGCAACAGCAGCGCTATCGCCGCCGCGGCCATCGAGACGCCGCCGGCCAGCGCGTACGCGCCGTCGTAGCCCCAGGACGCGACCACCATCGAGCCGAGGCCGCCGCCGAACAGACCGCTGATCAGCTTTCCGCTGTACACCAGCCCGTAGTTGGTGGCGTTGTAGTTCTCACCGAAGTAGTCCGGGGTCAGCGCCGCGAACATCGGGTAGAACGCGCCGCCGCCGAAGCCGGACAGGAAGGCGAAGAACAGGAACAGCCACTCGCTCTTCAACTCGCCCGCCAGGATGACGCCGAACTGCGCGAGCCCGAGCACCAGGATGACGAACACCAGGGTCGGTTTGCGGCCCCACTTGTCGGACAGCCAGCCCACGACACCGCGCCCGATGCCGTTGATGACCGCCATGACACCCATGGAGGACGCGGCGACCAGCGGTCCGAAGCCGACCTCCTTGGCGTAGTCGACCTGGAAGGAGATCCCGAAGATCGACACACCGGCGGTCATCACGATGGCCACCCACATCAGGGGCAGCATCCCTGTCCTGATGGCCTCCTTGGGGGTGTACTGCTTGGTCGCCGGAGGGTTCTTCGCGAGGCTCTGCGCGTTCTTCTCGTTGCCGGCGAACGTCAACGGGTCGATGTCCGCGGGCCACCAGTTCTTCGGCGGGTCCTTGAAGAAGAACGCGCACCCGAAGACCACGATCATGATGTAGCAGCCGATCAGGTCCAGGACGCGGTGGTAGTTCCCGGTGTCGAAGGCATAGTTGAAGATGAAGATGAACGGCAGCGACCCGTACGCGAAGCCGCCGTTGACGAAACCGGTCCGCGCGCCCCGGCGTTCGGGGAACCACTTGCCGACCATGTTGATGCAGGTCGCGTAGACCAGGCCGGCACCGATGCCGCCGATGACACCGAAGCCCAGGATCGCCAGCAGGACGTTGCTCAGGTGCGACAGGGCGAAGAACCCGATCAGGCACATCACGGAGCCGATGTACATGGCCTTGCGGGCCGTCAGGATGCCCTTCTCGCGCATCCAGCCCGCCGGGAAGGCGATGCCGGCCTGGAAGAACACCCAGACGCTGAGGATCCAGAAGGTGTTGCTCTGCGTCCAGCCGTGCGCGCTGGACAGGGTGTCCTCCGCGGAGCCGTACGCGTACTCGAAGACGCTGATCGCCATCATGGCGACCCAGGGCAGGTAGATCATGAACTTGCGGGAGTGGCCGAGGATGGCCCGGTCGGTCTCGCCCACGCGGTAGACGCGGCCTCGGGCGTCGGTCACTTCACGGTAGGGACGGTGTGCGGCGTCGGGGTCTGCCGACGAGTTGCCGGCTGCGATGGGGTCCGCCGTCATGTCAGGCCATCTCCTCGCCGAGCGGTTGCGGGTTGGGGACGATGCGCCGGGCCTTGGGGCGGCCCGGGGACTTCAGGAAGAGCGCGAGCACGGCGGAGGCCAGCCCGATGGAACCGGCGAGCACGAAGGCTCCGTGGTAGTCCCACACGTCGACGACGACCGCGCCCACGCCGGAGCCGACGAGTCCGGAGATCAGCTTCGAGCTGTAGACCATGCCGTAGTTGGAGGCGTTGTTGTTCTCACCGAAGTAGTCCGCCGTCATGGCCGCGAACAGCGGGAAGATCGCGCCGCCGCCGAAGCCGGAGACCATGGAGCAGAACAGGAAGAACGGCATGCTGCCCATCTGTCCGGACACCAGCACGCCGAACTGCGCCGTACCGAGCACCAGACACACGATGACCAGCGTGTTGCGGCGCCCGCAGCGGTCGGAGATCCAGCCGATGACACCACGCCCGGTGCCGTTGACGATCGCCTTGAGGGACATCGCGGTGGCCACGATCCCGCCGGCGAATCCCATGTCCTTGCCGAACGGGACCTGGAAGGCGATACCAAAGATGTTGATGCCTGCGGTGCACAGGAGACAGAACCACATCATCCACAGCACTGGCTGACGGGCGGCCTCCTTGGGGGTGTACTGCTTGACGGCCGGCGGGTTCTTCTCCAGCGCCCGCCGGATCTTCGGGTCGTCGGTCTGCAGCAGCGGGTCGACGTTCGCCGGCCACCAGTTCTTCGGCGGGTCCTTGAAGAACCAGCCCGCCGACGCCACCACGAGGCACAGCCCGACACCCACACAGGCCAGCACGACCTCGTAGTTGCTCAGGTCCATGTACGAGGTGAACAGGAACACGAAGGGCACGGATCCGTAGGCGAAACCGCCGTTGACGAAGCCCGTCTTGCCGCCCTTGCGCTCCGGATACCACTTGCCGACCATGTTCACGCAGGTCGCGTAGACGAGGCCGGCGCCGATGCCGCTGCACATGCCGAAGCCGAAGTAGGCGACGAGCACGTTCGGCGCGTACGCCAGCGACAGATAGCCCAGCAGTGTCCCTACGGCGCCGATCATCATCGCCGTACGGGCCGGCAGCCTGCCGCTCTCCCGCAGCTGCCCGGCGGGGAAGGCCACGGCAGCCTGGAAGAAGATCCAGACGCCCATCAGCCAGAAGATGTGTCCGCTGCTCCACAGATGCGCCTCGTGGAGCGTGTCCTCCGCCGACGTGAACGCGTATTCGGCGGAGCTGATGCCCATCATGCCCACCCAGGGCAGGATGACCATCCACTTGCGTGGTCGGCCCATGATGTCGACGTCGGACTCGCCGATCCGGTACATGCGGCCGTTTCGGTCCGTCACCTCCCTGTACGGGACGGACGTCGAGTAGTCGGTGGTTGTCATCGCTCAGTACCCCTTGCGTCGAAAGCTCTGGCCAGCGCCCCCTGTCCAATGCCTTTCGTGCGCGCACGGGTCCCGGGGCCGGCCGACGCGCACCGTCGGCCGCCCCCTTGTCGCTCACCTCATGAGCCGCCCCCCAACAGGCCCGCCGCACGGGCCCAGCGGTACTTCGCCCCGAGCACGGCCACCGGCTTCTCGGTCGTGTACGGGTACGCCACGACCCCCCGCTCGTAGAGGTACTGGCAGGCCTCCTCGACCTCGACATCGCCCGCGAGAGAGGCCACCACGGGCTTCTCGATGCCGCGCTCCCGGAACTCGGCCACCACGCGTGCGGTGAGCTCCGCGAAGACCATCGGGGGAGTGACGATCGTGTGCCAGTAACCGAGGACGAGCGCATGGATGCGCGGATCCTCAAGACCGAGCCGGATCGTCGCCTCGTACGTCGACGGCGGCTCGCCCCCGGTGATGTCCACCGGGTTGCCCGCGGCCCCGAAGGGCGGGATGAACTTCCGGAAGGCCTCGTCCAGGTCCGGCGGGATCTCCATCAGGGTCAGACCGTTGTCGGTCACCGCGTCCGACAGCAGCACGCCGCTGCCGCCCGCCCCGGTGATGATCACGACGTTGTCGCCCTTCGGAGCGGGCAGCACCGGCAACCCGCGCGCGTACTCCAGCATGTCGTTGAGACCCGGCGCCCGGATCACCCCGGCCTGCTTGAGGATGTCGTCGTACACGGCGTCGTCGCCCGCCAGGGCGCCGGTGTGCGAGCCCGCGGCCTTCGCGCCGGCCGCCGTACGGCCCGCCTTCAGGACCACGACCGGCTTCTTCGGCACGGTCGCCCGCGCGGCCTCCACGAAGGCGCGGCCGTCCTTGAGGTCCTCCAGGTGCATCGCGATGCAGTCGGTGTGCGGGTCCTCGCCGAACCAGGTCAGCAGGTCGTCCTCGTCCAGGTCCGACTTGTTGCCGAGGCCGACGATCGCCGACACACCCGTCTTCGTGGTGCGCGCGAAGCCCAGGATGGCCATCCCGATGCCACCGGACTGCGAGGTCAGCGCGACCCCGCCCTTGACGTCGTACGGCGTGCAGAACGTGGCGCACAGGTCCTGCCACGTCGAGTAGTAGCCGTAGATGTTCGGGCCCAGCAGCCGGATGCCGTACCGCTCGGCGATCGCCACGATCTCGTCCTGGAGCGCGACTTCACCGGTCTCCGCGAACCCCGAAGGGATCAGTACGGCGTTGGGGATGTTCTTGCGTCCCACCTCCTCCAGGGCCGCGGCCACGAACTTGGCGGGGATCGCGAAGACCGCCACATCCACCTCACCGGGAACGTCGGTGACACTCTTGTACGCCTTGCGGCCGAGAATGTCATCGGCCTTGGGGTTCACCGGATGGATCTCCCCGGCGAAGCCGCCGTCGACGAGGTTGCGCATCACCGAATTGCCGATCTTGCCCTGCTCGTTGGAGGCACCGATCACGGCGACCGAGGACGGCTCCATCAGACGGCGCATCGAGGTGAGGATCTCCGCGCGCGTGTACGTGCGCCGGGGCGGCGGCTGCTTCTCGGCGAGGATCACGCGGATGTCGGCGGCGACCGCGCCCTGAGGTGTGGCGATCACCGGGTTGAGGTCGACCTCCGCGATCTCCGGGAAGTCCGCGACCAGTTGGGACACCCGCCGGATCTGCTCGGCGATCGCCCACCGGTCCACACCCGCCTGGCCACGTACCCCGCGCAGGATCTCCGCCGACCGGATCGAGTCCAGCATCGACAGGGCCTCGTCCGCACTCACCGGCGCGAGCCGGAAGGTGACGTCCTTGAAGACCTCGACCAGCACCCCGCCGAGCCCGAACGCGACGATCTTCCCGAAGGTCGGGTCCGTCACCGCGCCGACGATGACCTCCTGCCCCTGCGGCAGCAGCTCCTGCACCTGCACGCCCTCGATACGGGCGTTGGCGTCATAGGCACGCGCGTTCTCGATGATCCGGCAGAACGCGGCCCGCACGTCCGCCGCACCCTCGACCCCGACGACGACACCACCGGCATCGGTCTTGTGCAGGATGTCCGGCGACACGATCTTCATCACGACCGGCCCGCCGAAGCGTGCCGCGTACGCCACCGCCTCGTCGACGTCGGTCGCCAACTCCTCACCCGGTACGGCGATCCCGTACGCGTCGGCGAGGATCTTGCCCTCGGGCGCGGTCAGCGCCGCCCGTCCCTCGGCGCGCACGGCGTCGAGGAGCGAGCGCACCGTCAGCTCCCGGTCTTCGGCCATCACGTCAGATCACTCCGTTCGACTTGAGCAGGCGCAGTTCCTCGTCGCCGAGGCCGAGCTCGCCGACGTAGACCTCTTCGTTGTGCTCGCCGAGCAGCGGCGAACTGGTCACGTCCACGGGGGAGTCGGAGAGCTTGAGCGGGCTGCCCACGGTCACGAACTCGCCGCGCTCGGGGTGCGGGACGGTGACGACCATCTCGTTGGCGACCAGCGAGTCGTCCTCGATGATCTCCCTGGTGGAGAGGATCGGGCCGCACGGGATGTTGTGGGCGTTGAGCCGCTCCAGCACCTCCCACTTGGGCAGGGTGGCGGACCACTCCTCGATCAGCTGGAACATCTTGCCGAGCTTGGGCAGCCGGGCCTCCGGCGTCGCCCACTCGGGGTCGGCCGCCAACTCCGGCCGGCCGATGAGCTCACTCAGCGGCTGCCAGCCGACGGGCTGCACGATGACGTACACGTAGTCGTTCGGCCCGCCCGGCGCGCACCTCACGGCCCAGCCCGGCTGACCGCCGCCGGACGCGTTTCCGGAGCGGGGAACTTCCGTGCCGAAGTCGTCGTTCGGATATTCAGCGAGCGGCCCATGTGCCAGGCGTTGCTGATCCCGCAGCTTCACTCGGCACAGGTTGAGTACGGCGTGCTGCATGGCCACGTTGACCCGCTGCCCACGCCCGGTGTTCTCCCGCTGGAACAGCGCCGCGAGAATCCCCGCCACGGCGTGCACACCCGTCCCGGAGTCCCCGATCTGGGCCCCCGTCGCCAGCGGCGGCCCGTCCTCGAAACCGGTGGTCGACATCGACCCGCCCATGGCCTGAGCGACGACCTCGTACGCCTTGAAGTTGGTGTACGGGCCGTCCCCGAACCCCTTGATGGAGGCATAGACGATCCGCGGATTGATCTCCTGGATGCGGTCCCAGGTGAAGCCCATACGGTCGACCGCGCCCGGTCCGAAGTTCTCGACCATGACGTCCGAGCGCCGGATCAGCTCGGTGAGGATCTCCTTGCCGCGCTCGGTCTTGGTATTGAGGGTGATGCTCCGCTTGTTGCAGTTGAGCATCGTGAAGTAGAGGGAGTCGACGTCCGGGAGATCACGCAGCTGCTTGCGCGTGATGTCACCGGTCGGGGCCTCCAGCTTGACCACGTCCGCACCGAGCCAGGCGAGCAGCTGGGTGGCGGAGGGCCCGGACTGGACGTGCGTCATGTCGAGGACACGGATGCCTTCGAGAGCCTTGGTCATGGCCGGCTCACCTCACTTGTACATCGTCTGGTTCATGGTTCCGGGGGCGTACGCGTCCGGGTCGACCCAGACGTTGATCAGCGACGGCTTGCCCGACTCGCGGGCGCGCTGGAGAGCGGGGGCGATGTCGGCGGGGTCGCGGACCTCCTCGCCGTAACCGCCCAGCATCTGGGCGAACTTGTCGTAGTGGACGTCGCCGAGGGTGTTGCCGACCCGCTCGCGCTCCAGGCCGTACTTCTGGGCCTGGCCGTAACGGATCTGGTTCATCGAGGAGTTGTTGCCGACGATGCCGACGAACGGGAGGTCGTAGCGGACGAGGGTCTCGAAGTCCCAGCCGGTCAGGGAGAACGCGCCGTCACCGAAGAGCGCGACGACCTCCTTGTCGGGCCGTGCCTGCTTGGCCGCGAGCACGAACGGGACGCCGACACCGAGGGTGCCGAGCGGGCCCGGGTCCATCCAGTGCCCGGGCGACTTGGGCTGCACCACCTGACCGGAGAAGGTGACGATGTCGCCGCCGTCGCCGATGTAGATGGAGTCCTCGGTGAGGAAGTCGTTGATCTCGCTCACCAGGCGGTACGGGTGGATCGGCGACGCGTCCGACTTCAGGCTGGGCAGCCGCTTCTCCAGGGCGGTCTGCTCGGCGGCACGCAGCTCGTCGAGCCACTCCTTGCGCTTGGCGGCCCCGCCGTTGACGCGCCCGGAGGCGGCCTCGGTGACCGACTTCAGGACGAGCCCGGCGTCGCCCACGATCCCGAGGTCGATGTCGCGGTTCTTGCCGACGGTCCGGTAGTCGAGGTCGATCTGCACGACGGTCGCGTCCGGCGACAGCCGCTTGCCGTAGCCCATGCGGAAGTCGAAGGGCGTGCCGACGATGACGATGACGTCCGCGTTGGAGAAGGCGTACCGGCGCGACAGCTGGAAGTGGTGCGGGTCGCCCGGCGGGAGGGTGCCACGCCCCGCGCCGTTCATGTAGGCGGGGATGTTGAGGGTGCGTACGAGGTCGATGGCCTCCTCGGTGCCGCGCGTCGTCCACACCTGGCTGCCGAGCAGGATGGCCGGCTTCTCGGCGTGGACCAGCAGGTCGGCGAGCTTCTCGATCGCCTCGGGGTCACCGGCCGAGCGGGTCGAGGCGCGGTAGGCGCCGGGCTTCGGCACGCGCGCCTTGCTCACCGGGACCTTGGCGTCGAGCACGTCGCGCGGGATCTCCAGGAAGGAGGGGCCGGGCGCGCCGTGGTAGCACTCGCGAAACGCCATCGACACCATGTCGGCGGCGCGCGCGGTGTCCGGCACGGCCGCCGCGAACTTGGTGATCGGCGTCATCATGTCCACGTGCGGCAGGTCCTGCAGTGACCCCATCTTGTGCTGGGTCAGGGCCCCTTGGCCGCCGATCAGCAGCATCGGGGACTCCGCGCGGAAGGCGTTGGCGACACCGGTGACGGCGTCGGTCGTCCCCGGTCCCGCGGTGACGACCGCGCAGCCGGGCTTGCCGGTGATGCGGGCGTAGCCGTCGGCGGCGTGGGCGGCGACCTGCTCGTGGCGGACGTCGACGACCTCTATGCCCTCGTCGACGCAGCCGTCGTAGATGTCGATGATGTGGCCACCGCACAAGGTGTAGATGCGGTCGACGCCCTCGGCCTTGAGTGCCTTGGCAACGAGATGACCACCGGAAATCACATCCTGGGTGTCGTCGGGCATGGCGAAGTCCTGTCCCTTCGTAGGGGGTTGGGAAGCTCTCGCGGTACATTGCATACAGTCGACGAATACTGTATGAAGCTTGTTATCCCGCATCCAGTGGGTGGTGTCCAGGGGGCGTGCGGCACTTTTAAGACGGGAGCCGAGATGGACCTGTACGAACACCAGGCAAGGGAACTCTTCGAGGAACACGGGATCTTGGTGCCGAGGGCGGAGGTCACCGACTCGTCCAAGGAGGCACGCGAGATCGCTCGCAGGCTCGGCGGGCGGGTCGTGGTGAAAGCCCAGGTGAAGACCGGCGGCCGCGGCAAGGCGGGCGGGGTCAAACTCGCCGCCGACCCGGCCGCCGCCGAACTCACGGCACGGCAGATCCTCGGCATGGACATTAAGGGCCACCGGGTCGGCAAGGTGATGCTGGCCCAACCGGTCGACATCGAGAGCGAGTTCTACGTCTCCTACGTGCTCGACCGCGCGGCGGGCACGTTCCTCGCGATCGCCTCCGCCGAGGGCGGCATGGACATCGAGGAGGTCGCCGCGAGCAGGCCCGAGGCCGTGGCCCGTATCCCCATCGACCCGTCGGAGGGCGTCACTTCGGCGAAGGCGGGCGAGATCGCCGAGGCGGCCGGCCTGCCGCCGCAGACGGTCGACGTCCTCGTACGCCTGTGGGACGTGCTCGTGCGCGAGGACGCCCTGCTCGTCGAGGTCAACCCGCTCGTGCGCACCGCGCAGGGCCAGATCCTCGCCCTCGACGGCAAGGTCACCCTCGACGACAACGCCCGCTTCCGCCAGGCCCGTTGGGGCGCCGAGGACGTCGAGCACGACGACGCGCTGGAGGCGACTGCCGCCGCCAAGGGCCTCAACTACGTCAAGCTCGACGGCGAGGTCGGCATCATCGGCAACGGCGCCGGCCTCGTCATGTCCACCCTCGACGTGGTGGCCGGCTGCGGCGCCCGACCCGCCAACTTCCTCGACATAGGCGGCGGAGCCTCGGCCCAGATCATGGCGGACGGCCTGTCCGTCATCCTCTCCGACCCGGCCGTGAAGTCGGTCTTCGTCAACGTCTTCGGCGGCATCACCGCCTGCGACGCGGTCGCCGAGGGCATCGTCCAGGCCCTGGACGCGGTGCAGTTGACCAAACCCCTGGTGGTCCGGCTCGACGGCAACAATGCGGCCCGCGGCCGGGCCGTACTCGACGACCGCGGGCACCCGCTGGTCCAGCAGGCCACCACCATGGACGGCGCCGCCCGCCGCGCCGCCGACCTCGCCAACGCACGCTGAGGAGCAGGGACATGGCGATCTACCTCACCAAGGAGAGCAAGGTCCTCGTCCAGGGCATGACCGGCGGCGAGGGCATGAAGCACACCCGCCGCATGCTCGCGGCCGGCACGGACGTCGTCGGCGGAGTCAACCCGCGCAAGGCGGGCACTACCGTGGACTTCGACGACCGGATCGTCCCCGTCTTCGGCTCGGTCCGCGAAGGCATCGAGGCGACCGGGGCCGACGTCACCGTCGTCTTCGTGCCGCCCGCCTTCGCGAAGGCGGCCGTCATCGAGGCGGCCGACGCGGGCATCGGCCTGGCCGTCGTCATCACCGAGGGCATCCCGGTCCACGACTCCGTCGCCTTCACGGCCCACGCCAAGTCGAAGGGCACCCGGATCATCGGCCCCAACTGCCCCGGCCTGATCACCCCGGGCCAGGCCAACGCGGGCATCATCCCGGCCGACATCACCAAGCCCGGCCGCATCGGCCTGGTCTCCAAGTCCGGCACCCTCACCTACCAACTCATGTACGAACTCCGGGACATCGGCTTCTCGACCTGCGTCGGCATCGGCGGCGACCCCGTCGTCGGCACCACGCACATCGACTGCCTGGCCGCGTTTCAGGAGGACCCCGACACCGAACTGATCGTCCTCATAGGCGAGATCGGCGGCGACGCGGAGGAACGGGCGGCCGCCTACGTCCGCGAACACGTCACCAAGCCCGTCGTCGGCTACATCGCCGGCTTCACCGCCCCCGAGGGCAAGACGATGGGCCATGCGGGCGCGATCGTGTCCGGCTCGTCCGGTACGGCGGCGGCGAAGAAGGAGGCGCTGGAGGCGGTGGGGGTGAAGGTCGGCAGCACCCCGACGGAGACCGCACGACTGGTGCTTGACGTCCTCGAAGCAGCACGTGACGTCACTCATAGTTGACGCGACGTGACTGTTGCGCTCCTTCGAGCGCAACTAGCGTCATCTGTACGGCGGTTCCTGCCGGAGCATGACAGCCACTGCCGGATCACTATGGCTGCTGCCGGATTACGGCAACCGCTGCCGCAGCCGCGACAGTTGCTGCCGCGCACAGGACAGTTGCCGCCGTACACAAGACAGTTCCTGCCTCACCCCGCCCCGACTGTGCACCGAGAGCGGAGCAGAAGCATGGCAACAACCCTCACCCCTGACCACGTCCCTCCCCAACTGACCCTCAAAGCGGGCACGTCCTGGAACGACGCATGGCGGCGCTGCCTCGCCGTCGCCCCCGAGGCCTTCCAGGACGACCGCGTCCTCAACCTCTGGGGCTCCGCCTGGCGGGCCGACGGCCGGGCGCTGCCCGCCACCAGCCCCGTCGACGGCAGCCCGATCGCGGGCCCGCCCCGCCTGGACCGGGACACCGCCCACCAGGCCGTACGGGCCTCTCTCGACCAGCACCGCGCCTGGCGGCACATCCCGCTCGACGAACGCCGAGCCAGGGTCGCCGCCACTCTCGACGCCCTCACCGAACACCGCGAGCTCCTCGCGCTGCTGCTGGTGTGGGAGATCGGCAAGCCCTGGCGGCTGGCGCAGGCCGACGTCGACCGGGCCATCGACGGTGTGCGCTGGTACGTCGACGGAATCGAGCCGATGCTCGCCGAACGGGCCCCGCTGGACGGCCCGGTGTCCAACATCGCGAGCTGGAACTATCCGATGAGCGTGCTCGTTCACGCAATGCTGGTACAGGCACTGGCAGGCAACGCGGTCATCGCCAAGACCCCGACCGACGGCGGCGTCGCGTGTCTGACCCTGGCCTCGGCACTGGCCGCCCGCGAGGGGATTCCCGCCACCCTCGTCAGCGGCAGCGGAGGCGAGCTGTCCCAGGCGCTCGTGCGGGCGCCCGAGATCGGCTGCGTCTCCTTCGTCGGCGGCCGCGACACCGGCGCCGCGGTGGCCACCGCCGTCGCCGACCTCGGCAAGCGGCATGTACTCGAACAGGAGGGACTCAACACCTGGGGCATCTGGAACTACTCGGACTGGGACGCGCTCACGGCCGTCGTCCCCAAGCTCTTCGACTACGGCAAACAGCGCTGCACGGCGTACCCGCGCTTCGTCGTCCAACGGCAGCTGTTCGACGAGTTCCTGGCGGCGTACCTCCCGGCGGTCCGCACGCTCAGGGTCGGCCACCCACTTGCCGTCGAGAAACCCGAAGACCCGTACCCGGAGCTGGACTTCGGCCCGGTGATCAACGCGGCCAAGGCCAAGGAACTGCGCGACCAGGTAGCCGAGGCCATCGACCGCGGCGCTGTCCCGCTGCACCGCGGCCACGAGTCCGACGCCCGCCTCCTGCCCGGCCAGGACACCTCGGCGTACGTCCACCCCGTCACGCTCCTCAACCCGCCCCCGTCCTCACCGCTGCACCACGCGGAACCCTTCGGCCCGGTCGACACCATCGTCCTGGTCGACACCGAGGCGGAGCTGCTGGCCGCGATGAACGCCTCCAACGGCGCGCTGGTGGCCACGCTGTCCACGGACGACCGGGCCACCTTCGACCGACTCGCGCCGCAGATACGGGCGTTCAAGGTCGGCCACGGCAAACCCCGCTCCCGCGGCGACCGGGACGAACTGTTCGGCGGCTTCGGCGCGTCCTGGAGCGGGGCGTTCGTCGGCGGCGAACTCCTCGTGCGCGCCGTGACGCAGGGCCCGGAGGGGGAGCGGTTGCCCGGGAACTTCCCGGACTACCACCTCATGGCGTGACCGGGTGCGTCATGGCCTGACCGAGAGCAGGGTGGCGTCTCCCTCCCGGGGGTGTCACGCGGCGATCACCCAGGGCGTTATGCGGTGATCACTTCGGGCGCCATGCGGCGATCACTTCGTCGGCCAACCACCGTGCCACGCCCCGCGGATAGGGGCGCGGCAGGCTCAGAACGACGTGGTTCACACCGGCGTCGACGAGCGCACGCACCGTGGCGCGCGTCGACGCCGGGTCGTCGTAGGACACCAGGACCTGTACGGACCGGGTGATCTCGGCGGTGTCGCGGCCGAGTTCGGCGCAGTGGGCGTCCAGGACGCGGGCGCGCTCGGCGACGAAGTCCACGGTGTTGTGCGGCGGCCCGGGCACGTTCCACACGTCGGCGTGCTCGGCGACCAGCCGCAGCAGCCGGGTGCCCCAGCCGCCGATCAACAGCGGGGGACCGGGGCGCTGCACGGGCTTGGGCTCGCTCCGGGTGCCCTTGAGCCGGTAGTGGCGGCCGTCGTAGTCGAACACGTCCTCCGTCCACATCAGCTTCAGGATCTCGACGGTCTCGGCGAGACGAGCGACGCCCTCGCCCGGCGGCACCAGCGTCAGCCCGTACGCCTCGTACTCCTCGATCGCCGGATTGGCGCCGGCGATCCCGCCCGCGCCCGGCGACTGGTGGGTGCCGCCGACCCCGAGCCCCATGATCAGCCGCCCGCCCGAGATCACGTCCAGGGTGGACGCCATCTTGCCCAGCACGGCCGGCGGACGGACGCGGTTGCTCGTCACCAGCAGCCCGAGCCGCAGCCGCCGAGTCTGCGCGGCGAGCGCGCTCAGCAGGGTCCAGCCCTCGTGTATCTGCCCGTCCTTCGGCCCGGCGACCGGCAGCAGGTGGTCCCACAGCCAGGCGTCCTCGATCTCGGGCACGGCGTCGGCCTCCAACCAGACGCGGCGGATGTCCTCGTAGGAGACGTGCATGGGGGTGGTCTTGATGCCGAAGCGCACTCTCGTCATATTGGTCAGCGTACTAAATCATCAGCAGCACTGACGATCAGTCGCCGATACGGCACGGATAGAGTCGGGGGATGGCGACTGAGGCGAGACCCGCACCCCTCGAATCCCGGCTCGGCTACCTCCTCAAGCACGCGCAGGCCAGATTCGCCCGGACGTCCGCCGAGGCGCTCGCCCCGCACGGGGTGGACGGGCACGAGCTGGCCGTGCTGGTGGTGCTCTCCGGCGACGAGCCGCTCTCGCAGGTCGAGGCGGCGGGACGGCTCGGCGTCGACCGGACCACGATGGTGTCCCTGATCGACGGCCTGGAGGACCACGGCCTGGTGGAGCGCCGGCGCAGTCAGCGGGACCGGCGCAAGAACATCGTCGAGTTGACCGCCGACGGAACCGAGTGCCTGCGACAGGCGGAGAAGGCCCGCCGGGCCGCCGAGGCCCGGTTCCTCGCACCGCTGGGGGAGGAAACGGCGGCGGTGCTGGTCCGGGCCTTGCAGACACTGCTGGCGGACGAACACCCCGCCCCCTCGACGGCCGGAACGGACCGCCAGGCGTAGCGGTCGGGTCACCTCCGGTGACGGCCGGCGCCCTCCCCTCGCGGGTGCGTCGGGGCTCCGCCCAGGGGCGGATATGCAGGTGAAAGGCACCCCGAAACCTTGGTATTGTTGTGCACGTCGCCGCGGGGAACACCCCCGGCCAGGCGACAGACACCTAGTCCGGGTGGCGGAATGGCAGACGCGCTAGCTTGAGGTGCTAGTGCCCTTTAACGGGCGTGGGGGTTCAAGTCCCCCCTCGGACACAGATCACAACCCCAACTTGTGCGGGTCGAGCTGAGCCTCGGCCCGCACGAGCTGTTTTGTGGGGTCGAAGGCCCCCTCTAGACTTCCGAGACCGTCTGACGGAAGGCTGGCGCTATGCGGAGATTGCACTACGGCATGAACCTGTCTCTGGACGGCTATGTCGCCGCGCCCGGCGACGACCTCAGCTGGAGTGAGCCGAGCGACGAGCTGTTCCAGTGGTGGCTCGACGAGGAGCGGGCGATCAGCCTGTTCCTGTACGGGCGCAGGCTGTGGGAGACCATGAGCTCCTACTGGCCGACCGGCGACCAGCAGCCGGACGCCACCCCCGCGCAGATCGAGTTCGCGCGGAACTGGCGGGATACGCCGAAAGTGGTGTTCTCCTCGACGGTCGACAAGGTCGACTGGAACGCTCGCCTGGTCACCGGCGACGCGGTCGCGGAGATCACTCGGCTCAAGGCCGAGGACGGTGGCCCGATGAGGGTCGGTGGCGCAGCGCTCGCCGGGGCGGCGATGCGAGCCGGGCTGATTGACGAGTACGCGATCATCACCCATCCGGTTCTGGTGGGCAGCGGTACACCGTTCTTCGCCGCGCTGGACAGCCAGGCGAAACTGAACCTGATGGAGACGCGGACGTTTCCCGGCGGCGTGGTCCTGAACAGGTACGAGACGAGGCGCTGAACGTGGTGGTCGTGCGGCGGGACATCGACGGCGACCAGCGACGGATCGGGTCACGTACACAGACCGCCGGCGAGCAGTTCGCGGTCGACAGAACCTGATGATCACCCGCACGCCGGTTCTGCGCCGCGCCGTGGCAGTTCCGCCGATGAGTTTTCGACGGTTGCGCGGTCTGACTGTCGACGAAGGGAGCGCACCATGCGCGAGATCATCGTTTGCACGTTCCTGACGCTGGACGGTGTCATGCAGGCACCGGGCGGACCGGACGAGGACGCGGAGAGCGGCTTCGAGCACGGCGGCTGGCAGAAACCGGTGGACGACGACGAGGTCGGCGAGGCCATCGCCGGCTGGTACGAGGACTCCGACGCGATGCTGCTCGGCCGCAAGACGTACGACATCTTCGCGTCGTACTGGCCGACCGCCGATCCCGACAACCCGTTCACCGATCGGATGAACAGCATGCACAAGTACGTGGCGTCCCGGACCCTGACCTCGGTCGAGTGGCAGAACTCCACGCTTCTGGAGGGCGACGTCGTCGATGCCGTAGGCGCGCTGAAGGCGTCCGACGGCGGCAACATCAACGTCGTCGGCAGCGGCGACTTCGCCCAGACCCTCATGCGGCACGGCCTCGTCGACGAGTACCGGCTGACCATCCATCCGGTGATCATCGGAACCGGCAAGCAGCTGTTCGCGGACGGAGCGATCCCCACCGCGCTGCAGCCTGTCAGCGTCTCGACGACGAAGGGCGGCACCGTCGTCGGCGTGTACCGACCGAACGGCAAGCCCAGCTACGACAGTTACTAGGCGGTTGATGCACCGTTCGACGGCGCTGCGCTGTCGGCCGCGCCCCCAGGCTCGCCGTACACCGAGGACTACACCGAGAACTCCCGTATCACCGTGTTGCGGAACACCGCGCTGCCGCCGATCGTGAACAGCGCGAGCCGAGTGTCCAGCAGGTACGGGAAGACCTGGCTGGTGTGCACGTAGCGGCCGTCGTCGACGAACATCTCCACCGACGTGCGGTCCACCAGGATGCGCAGCTTCACCGTGCCGGCGGACGCGTTGAACGGGGTGTGGCTCTCCTGCCACTTGCCGGACGTGTCGGCGTTCACCGTGTTACGTCGGTTGAGGAAGGCGTAGTCGGCGTAGATCCCGGCGTCGATGTGCCGACCGCCGTCGGGTGAGCGCCTCAACTGGAGGCCCGCGCCGGTGAGTTGGGACCACGCGATCTCGGTCGTCACCTCGTAGGAGATGCCGGTGTAGTCGAGCACCTTCGTGCCGTTCACGGTCACGTCGCCCAGGTTCACGGTGCGGGAGACGTGCGAGTCGAGGCCGGTGACGGGCCGGGAGGCGAGGTAGTAGGTGTTGTCGGACGCCTTCTTCAGGGTGACCTCGCGGACGATGGAGTCGGTGCCGTTGAAGCCGTCGCAGTCGATCGTGGGGGTGGTGTTGGCGTAGTCCCAGTTGTTCACCCATGCGATCGCGTAGCGGGCAGCCGTGTCCACCGCGCCGCTCGTGTCCCGCTTCTCGAAGGTGACGGCGCCGTACCAGTCCCAGCCGTGGTCGAGCCACTGCGGCTCACTCGTGTCAGCGGTGAACGCGCTGCCGTCGAAGGAACCCGTCCAGTAGGCATACGTGTTGGGCAGCCCCGAGCCCTTCCCGTTGGCGCTCACGCCGAGCACCCACTTCACGGTGCCGTCGTTCGCGGTGATGCGGAACAGGTCGGGGCACTCCAGCACGCCGATGCCGTCGTGGACGTAACCGCCCACGTACGACCAGGACTTGAGGTCGTTGGAGTGGTAGAAACCGACCTTGTCGTTCTCGGCGAGGGCCATCACCCAGCGGCCCCGGTCCTCGTCGCGGATCACCTTGGGGTCGCGGAAGTCGGCGACGCCGGGGTTGGGCAGGACGGGGTCGGTCCCGTAGTTGGTGAAGGTGAGACCGCCGTCGGTCGAGTAGTACAGGAACTGCGCCTGCTGGTCCGTGCCGCCGCCGGGGGACATGGTGACGATGACGACGACCGCGCCCGCGCCGAATCCGGCCGTGTTGCCGGTGTCGACCACCGCCGAACCCGACCAGAGATCGCCGTTGGGTGTGGTGTCCTTGGGGACCGCGACCCCGCGGTCGGTGAAGGAGACCAGGTCCTTGGTGGTGGCCAGGCGCCACGCGGTGCCGACCGCCCCCGTGAAGTAGTCGGCGTTGTAGAGGTAGTAGTAGCGGTACTCGCCGTCGATCCAGACGGGCCGCTGCGGGTCGTTCTTCCACTGGTCGGGGACCGTGAAGTGGTACGCGGCACGGTAACTCGCCCCGGTCGCCGCGGAGTTGGTCACGCTCTCGGCTGCGGCACCGGACTCGGGCTTCGAAGCGGCGGCGGCCGTCCCGGCCGACAGCAGCGCGGCAGCGGTCCCCGCAGCCGACCCCGCGAACAGTGATCTCCTGGAAATCCCCAACGAAGTCCCTGATGAAATCCCCGATGTTCCGGGCATGGTGCATCGTTCCTCTCATGGCGGCTCACGGCTCCTGCGAACGAGGACTGTAGACCTAACTCGATAAAGGTCAAGAGGCCTAACTCGTTAAAGGTCAACCGTTCCCGACCCTTGACAGGCTCGCCGCCCGGTTCCCATCATCTGGGCATCACCCCTGAACTAACACGAGTTAGGCCCGTTGATGACTGACTCGCACATCCCTCGCCGCACGCTGCTGCGGTACGGCGCGTACGGGGCCGGCGCAGCCGCCCTCGCCGGGACCGCCGCGAGCTGGGACCGGCTCACGGGAGCCGACATCCCCGGCCGTGACGACGGCTCGCTCGTCGTCGCCACCCTCGGCTCCGCCTTCGACCCGGCCACCGTCGACGCCCTCACCAAGGGCTTCCACCAACTCCACCCGGACATCCCGCTGCGGGTGAACGCGGTGCAGGCCGTCGACTGGTCGGACTTCTTCGCGAAGATCCTCACCCAGATCGCCGCGGGCACCGCGCCCGACCTGGTGTATGTGGCCACCGAGGGCGTGCAGTTGTTCGCCCAGAAGCTCGGCGTACCCCTGGACCGCTGGGTGCGGCGGGACGCGGCGGAGCTGCGCGAGTACTTCGCCGACGTCCACCCCTCGCTGGTCGAGTCGATGATGTACGAGGGGCACCTCTACCAACTCCCGCTGGAGTTCAACGCCGCCGACATCTACCTCAACAAGCAAGTGCTGAAACGGGCGGGCGCGGGGTTCCCGGCGGCCGACTGGACCCGCGACGACTTCACCGCGCTGCTGCGGGAGATGAAGCGCGCCGGCGACGCGCACTTCACGCCGTACTTCTGGACCAACCGGCTGTGGGGCGGCGTGGTCCCCTGGCTCTTCGCGAACGGCACGAACCTGCTCAAGGAGTCGAAGGCGCCAGGCGGTTCATGGCTGTGGGACTCCTTCTACCCGGCCGCCGATCGGCAGGGCCGCGGCGGAGGCTTCCGCTGGAGCACCCCGCAGGCCACCGCCGACCGGGTCGAGGAGGCGTACGACTATCTCGCCTCCCTCGTCCAGGAGGACCTGTGCACCCGGCCCGAGGGCGGCAACGGCAGCAATCTGGTCGGCGTGTTCTCCACCGGCCGCGTCGGCGTCACACCGGCGGGCGGCTTCTGGGCGGGCGGCCTGCATCTGGCCGGCATGCCGGCCGCCGACTACGACGTGCAGTACTTCCCGCGCTGGCGCACCCAGCGCCACCAGTTCGGCGCGGCGGGCTACGCGCTGCTGCGCACCTCCAAGAAGCAGGAAGCCGCATGGGAGTTCATCAAGTACGCGGCCCGCAAGGACACCATGACCCGGCTGTTCCAGGGCAACCAGACCACCCCGGCCCGCCGTTCGATGCTGAACGCCGCACGCTACGCCGAGACTGGCCCGGCGCACTGGCAGGTCTTCTACGACACCCTCGACCGGTTCCCCGACACCGGCCCGATCCCCGCGCCGCCGCAGGTCGCCGAGGTGACCGACGTCCTGCTCAAGTACACCGGCACCGCGCTGGCCTCGCCGCGTGCGGTCGGTCCGGCGCTGCGCAGGATGCAGGGCGACCTGGAGCAGGCCATGGAGCGTGAGATATGACGAACACTCAGGTCCCCAACTCCGAGGCTCCGGGCGTACGTTCGCGGCCCGCCACGCCATCAACTGCCGTCGCCGTACGGCGGCCGTCCGTCCGCGACCGCGGCTCCCGGCTGCTGGCCGCGTTGTTCCTGGCGCCCACGGTCGTCGGCATCGTCGTCTTCACGGTCGTGCCGATCATCGGGTCGATCGTGCTGAGCCTGTTCCACTGGAACGTGATCGACCCGCCCCGTTTCGCCGGCGGCGCCAACTACCGCACCACCTTCACGGATTCGACCGTCCTGGTCTCCTTCCGCAACACGCTCGTCTTCATGGTCCTCGCGGTCGCGCTGCAACTGCTGATCGCGCTGTCGCTGGCGCTCGCGCTCAACGGGCGGATGCCGGGGTGGCTGCGATCGGTGTTCCGTTCGGCGTTCTTCTTCCCGCTGGTGCTGTCCGCCGCGTCCATCTCGGTGGTGATGAAGTACCTGTTCAACCAGGACTTCGGGGTGGTGAACTGGCTGATCGGCCTGGTCGGTGTCGCGCCCGTGCCCTGGCTGACCTCGGAGCACGCGGCGATGGCCACGGTGATCCTGGTCTACGTATGGCAGCAGTTCGGTTTCTCGTTCCTGCTGTTCGTCGGCGGTCTGAACAACATCCCCAAGGAGATCCACGAGGCCGCCGCCCTCGACGGCGCGACGGGCCTGCGCAAGCACCTCGGCATCACGCTGCCGCTGCTGTCGCCGACGCTGCTCGTCGCGTCGGTGGTCGGCATCATCAACGCCCTCCAGGTCTTCGAGCAGCCCTACGTCCTCACCGACGGCGGACCCGGCGACGCCACCCGCACCGTGGTGATGGTCATCTACGAACGGGCCTTCGAGCAGCTCGACTTCGGCGAGGCATCCGCGGTGGGCGTGCTGCTCTTCGTGCTGATCATGGCGGTCACCGCCCTCCAGTTCCGGCTCAGCCGGCGTTTCGTCCACTACCAGTGAGCCGGTGAGCCGCATGAGCGCTGTGAGCCAAGCAACCCCGACCCTGAAAACGACCCCGACACCGACCCTGAGCCGAGTACGTCATTCACTCGCCCCCTGGACCCGGATCGCCGCGCTGACCGTGTGCGCCCTGCTGACACTGGGCCCGGTCATCTGGACCGTCTCCACCTCGCTGCGCACTCCGGCCCAGTCCTTCGACCTGCCCCCGCAGATCGTCCCGACGCACCCGACGACCGAGGCCTACCGCGGGGTCTTCGATCAGATCGACGTGTGGCTGCTCGCCCTGAACTCCACTCTCGTGACGGCGCTGATCGCCGTAGGCCAGATGATCACGGCGGGCCTGGCCGGATACGCGTTCGCGCGCCTGGAGTTCCGCTTCAAGAAGCCGCTCTTCGGCCTGGTCCTGGCGACCATGATGGTGCCGTTGCAGGTCACCATCGTGCCGGTGTTCCTGGTGCTGAAGTCGATGGGCCTCACGGACACGCTCCTGGGCCTGATCATTCCCGCCTTCCCGACGGCCTTCGGTACCTTCCTCATGCGCCAGTACTTCCTCGGTATGCCGAAGGACCTTGGCGAGGCGGCCATGCTCGACGGCGCGGGGCCCTGGCGGATCTTCCGCTCGGTGTACGCGCCGCTGGCCGCGCCCGGCCTGGCGATCGTCGGCGTACTGGCCTTCAACTACCACTGGAACGAGTTCTTCCGCCCGCTGATCCTGGAGACCTCCGGCCAGAACTACACGCTCCCGCTGGGTCTGGTCTCCCTGCAGGGCAACCTCGGCACCGGGTCCATCTCCGTCGTCCTCGCCGGTGTCGTCCTCTCGATGCTCCCCGCCCTCGCCGTGTTCGTCGTCGGCCAACGCCCTCTGCGTGAGGGCATCACCTCGGCAGGAGTCAACCGTTGAGCCATGACCCCAACGCACCGCGTTTCAGGGTCCGTCCGCCCGCCGGCTGGATCAACGACCCCAATGGGCCGTTCCGTTGGCGGGACCGTTACCACCTCTTCTACCAGCACAACCCCGACGCACCGGTGCACGCGAACGTCCACTGGGGGCACGCCTCCAGCACCGACCTCGCGCACTGGGAGCACCACCCGATCGCGCTCACGCCGACGCCCGGCGGCCCCGACGAGGCCGGCTGCTGGTCGGGCTGCGTGACCGACGACGCGGGCACACCGACCGCCGTGTACACGGGAGTTGACCGTACTCACACCGGACTCGGCACCATCTGCCTGGCGCGGGCGACGGACCCGGACGACGAGTTGCTGACCGAGTGGAAGCCGGTGCCGACGCCGGTGGTGGCAGGTCCACCGCCGGGACTGGACGTGGTGATGTTCCGCGACCCGTTCGTCTTCCACTGCGCGGGCAGACGCTGGGCCCTGGTCGGGGCCGGGCACGCCGACGGCACGCCGTCGGTCCTGCTCTACGACTGCGACGACCTGACGGACTGGCGGTTCGCCGGTGTGCTGCTGGACGGAAACGACCCGGTCGCGGCTGGGGTGTTCGGCGACAAGTCGGTGGGCTGGGAGTGCCCGCACCTGTACCGGACTGCGGGCGACGAGTACGTACTTCTGGTGTCCCTGTGGGACGGGGATCCTTGCTCCACGGGGTATCTGACGGGTCGTCTGGAGTCGGATGGACAGGGCGCGTTGAGATTCGATCCGCGCGTCGGCGGTCGGCTCGATCAGGGGCGGGACTTCTACGCTCCCGCCGTGCTCCAGGAACCGGACCGCGCACTGCTGTGGGGCTGGTCGTGGGAGGCCCGCGAGCAGGAGGAGACGGATCGGACCGGATGGGCGGGCGTGCTCACGGCACCTCGGGTGGTCGACGTCCACCCTGACGGTTCGCTGCGGGTGAGTCCGGCTCCGGAACTCGAACTGCTGCGCCCGGCCGAGCCGTTCGTCACCGAGCCGCCGGGCCGGGTTCCGCTTCCGCAGTCGTACGACCTGACGGTCACCGCGTCTGGACCGACCACGGTGAGCCTGCTCCGGGACGCGGCGGGGCGGGAGTTGACGGTCCGGGCGGATCCTGGCGCGGGGACTGTCGTCCTCGACCGCGCGGCCTGGCCCCGGACTGGTCCGGAAGGCTCCGCCCCGATCACCGTGCAGGTGCCGAAGGGGCCGGAACTCGCGCTCCGGCTGCTCGTCGACGGCTCGCTCCTCGAACTCTTCGTCGGGGAACGGGCCATGGTCACGGAGCGCGTCTACCGGCGCCATGACGACATCGCGGAGTTGGTTGTCGATGGGGCGGGGGTTCGGGTCACGGGGTGGGCGCCGCCGGACCCAGGGAGGCGCGGCTGAGCAGGGGCAGAGCAGGCCCGGGACGGGCGCCCAGGTGGCTGGACCCGCGGAGGTGCGGTTGCCCAGAGTGCAGGCCACACGCGGGCCGGGCGCCCGGGGCATGGGTGGGCGCCGGCCCCACCGAGGCCTGGCTGATCACAGGGCAGGTACGCATGGGCCGGGTGCCCGGGTCACGAGGTCGGCGCCGGACCCACGGAGGCCAGGCTGACCACGTACGAGCCAGGCACCTAGGTCACCGCGTGGGCGCCGGCCCCACCAAGGCGCGGCTGATCACAGGGCAGGTCACGCACGGGCCGGGTGCCCGCGCCACCAGACGGGCGCAGGCCCCACGGAGGCCAAGCTGACCACGTACGAGTCAGGCACCCAAGTCACCGCAAGGGCGCCGGCCCCACCGAAGCCCGGCTCACCACCGGACACGCCAGCCGCCGGATCGTCGCCGGCGGCGTACGGCCCGCCTCGATGGCGTCCAGGAGCAGTCGGGTCGCCGCCTCGCCCATCGACCGGTGCGGCAGTGCGACCGAGGTGAGTGGTGGGGTGAGGAACGCGGCCATGTGCTCCTGGTCGTCGTATCCGATCACGGACAGGTCGGCGGGTACGTCGATCCCGAGCCGGGTCGCGGCGTGCAGGACGCCCGCCGCGACCCGGTCGTTGTAGCAGAGGACGCCGGTGGGGCGACGGTCCGGCTCGACCCCGTCGAGCAGGCGCAGCGCACCCGCGTAGCCCGCGGAGATCTCCCCGCCGCCGCGCACGATCCACTCCTTGGGCACGGTCACGCCCTCGGCGCGCAGCGCGTCGCGGAAGCCGCGGGTGCGTTCCGCCGAGGCGATGTCGTCCAGGCCCCCGATCACGGCGAGCCGGCGGTGGCCCGCGCCGAGCAGCAGCCGGGCCGCGGTACGGCCACCGGCGCGCTCGGCCGGGACCACGGCGGGCAGGGAGTCGTCCTCGGGCAGGCAGTTGGCCAGCACGGAGTGGGTGCGGTGCAGGCCCTCGGGGACACGCACCCGGCGCAGCGACATGGCCGCGTAGATGATGCCGTCCACGCGCCGGTCGAGCAGTTCCGCGACGGCCGCGTCCTCCTTGGCCGGGTCGCCGCCGGAGTCGACGGTGAGGACGAGATGGTCGCTGTCCCAGGCGGTCTCCATGGCGCCGCGCAGCAGCCGGCCGGCGAACGGCGAGGACGCGATCTCATCGGTGACCAGCCCGATCACGGCCGTACGGCGACGGCGCAGACCGCGGGCCACCGGGTCGGGGCGATAGCCCAGCTGGGTCGCGGCTTGCCGGATGCGTTCCTGGGTGGCGGGCGAGAGGTTGCCCTCGGCCCGGCCGTTGAACACGAAGGACACCGCGGTGTGCGACACACCGGCGAGCCGGGCGACGTCCCGAGACGTCGGGCGCCCGGTGCCCGTGCTCCCGCTCTCCTCGGCACCACCCACGCCGTCCGCCGCCCTCACCCAGCCCGTCCCTGTCGATCACCGTCCACCCTATCGGCGGGGAGCGCCACGGCACATGGCGTGGGCGTCGGATGTGATCACCGGAGTCTCCTGGTCGGGCTCTTGGCGCACCCGCTCCAGGCGAATGTCTCGGCCCGCCTACTCCTACGGCGACGTCGGCACGTGCGGGGAGCGGAGCACGAGCAAGGTGATCTCGCTGGGGGCGAAGACGCGGAACGGTGGGCCCCAGAAGCCGGTGCCGCGGCTGGTGTAGAGGAGGGTGCGGTCGCCGTGCCGGCTGAGGCCGGCGAGGGCGGGCTGGTCGATGCGGACCAGGTGGTGGAAGGGCCAGATCTGGCCGCCGTGGGTGTGGCCGGAGAGCTGGAGGTCGATGCCGTCGGCGGCCGCCCGGTCGACGAACTTGGGCTGGTGGGCCAAGAGCAGGACGGGCAGCTCGGGGTCGGCGCCGCTTAGGGCTCCGGCGAGGTGGGCGCGGTGGCCCGGCAGCCCGGAGGACTCGGCGGTGACGTCGTCCACGCCGGCGACCACGAGGGTGTCACCGCCGCGTTCGAGCAGCACATGGCGGTTGCGCAGCGGCTCCCAGCCCAGCTCGCCCATCAGGTCGACCCAGCCCTGGGCCTCGCTGTAGTACTCGTGGTTGCCGGTGACGTAGACCCGGGCGTGGACGGCACGCACGGTGCCGAGCGGGACGGCCTGGGCGCGGCGGCGTTCTGCCGTGCCGTCCGCGATGTCGCCGGTGTGGCAGACCAGGTCGGCTTCCAGGGTGTTCACCGTCTCGCACACCCGCTCCGACCAGCGGGCGCGGTCGAGCGGGCCGTAGTGGGTGTCGGTGATGAGGGCGACCCGGAGGCCGTCCAACCCGGCACCCAGCCGCGGGAGTTGGACGTCGAGGCGGCGCACGCGTGGCACGCGGCGGGCTTCGGCGTACCCCCAGGCGAGCAGTACGGCGGTGGTGCCGAGGACGGCCCAGGTGACGATGCGGGCGCGGTCCTGGCTCTCGCCTACGCCGGCCACGGTCAGGGCGAGCCGCAAGAAGACGCCGAGCAGAACGGACCAGGTGAACAGCACCCAGCTGCCGCCCAGCAGGCTGTCACCGACGATCGCAGCCCAGTCCTGCTGGCGCCGGCCGTGGCCACGCCCCATCGCGAGTGGCATCCCGACGAGGCCGATGACAAACAGACCCGTGCCGACCAGTGTGACGGGCAGCGGCCAGTGCTGGCCGGCGTACAGGAGCACCCAGCAGGGCACGGTCCACAGCAGCACGGGGGCGATCAGGGGGAGGTAGCGCATCAGGCGGAGCAGTGGGCTCCGCCGCGGAGTCCGCACTTCGCCGTCGGCGGGTCGGGTGTCGCTGGTGTCGGTCACGCTTCCCCTCTCTGACCAGGCCGCCGCCTCGTCTCTCTGAGCGGGCTGCCGTCTCGGCACTGTATCCGGTCGTGCTCGGGCCACCTCACGGGCCGGTTCTCTGGTACCACCGACCCATGGGCATTGAGCGGTTCATCGGCGTCGACCTCGCCTGGGCGCAGGAGGGAGGCCGCGCCAAGGTCAACGAGACCGGTGTGGCCGCCATCGACGGGCGCGGTGTGGTGATCGACTGCGGCTGGACCTCCGGGCTCGACGAGACCATGGCCTGGATCAGCAGGACAGCCGTCGACGGCTCGACCCTGGCCTTTGTCGACGCGCCGCTGGTCGTCGACAATCCGGCCGGCCAGCGGCCCTGCGAGCGACAAGTCGGTCAGCGGTACGGCCGGTGGAAGGTGAGCGCGAACAGCACCAACCTGAACTCTCGCCGTCGGGGCGGAGTGCTGTTGAGGGCCTTGATGCAGGAGTCCGGCTGGGTCTACGACGACGGCAGGGGCGGACCGCCGACGGGCGGGCTGGTCTTCTCCGAGTGCTATCCGTACACGACCTTGGTCGGCGCGTCCGAGTTGGGCTACGACCAGGAACGCCCCACCTACAAGCGTCCGCCCGCCCGGGTCCCGAAGGCGCGGTGGCGAGCAGTCCGGGCGGAGGCGTGCGACAAACTGATCGCGCGTATGGCGGGCCTGGCCACCGCCGATCCGCCCCTGCTGCTCTCCTCCCACGCGGTGTCCCGCCGGCTGGTCGAGGAGCCCTCACCTCAGCTCGAAGCCGACTACAAGCATCGGGAGGACCTCATCGACGCGCTCCTCTGCGCGTGGACGGCCGCGCTGTGGTCCCGGCACGGACTGGCGCGCTGCCAAGTCCTGGGCGCGGACAGCCTCGTACCCCTCGGATCCGCTCCTACGATCATCGCGCCCGCCCGGCCTGAGCAGACGCGCGGCCGGGCGAGCTGAACCGACGGGAACGCAGGGGCCGTTCACCGGGGTGGTGTGCTTGGTGTTCGGTCCGTGGTCGGTGCTCTTCTCTCTCCTCAACCGTTCTCTGCGAACAATCGCCGAATCAACTCCGGGTAGGGCACGCCCACTTCGGAGAGGATGCTCCTCAATGCCTCGGGAGCGCCCTCCCGGAGCTGGGTCGGCTTGCCGATGCGGCCGGGTACCGCGGCCAAGTCGCCGCCGCTGAACCGTGATTCGGGGGTGGCCGGGGGACGGATCTGGTAGGTGCGCCAGACGCGTGCCGGGGGATTCAGGAGGACCAGGTGAGGGGCTGCCCAGGCGACGAAGGCCCAGCGGTTCCTGCTCCGGGCCCGGACGAGCACACCGTTCGGATGGTGCCGCCCGAGTCGGTCGGCGGCTCGGGCCACGACGGGGACCGGGTTGCCGAAGGAACCTGTGATCTCCCAGAGCCCGTCCTCGTACGACGCCTCCCAACCCGCCGCGGAGAGCTCCGCGACGACCTCCGCCTGGGGGTCGTCCTCCCGGGCCCGGGCAATGAGCCGTTCCACCTCGCTCCAGGGCGCGACGCGGGCGAGCGCCTGCTCCGGCGGGATCATCAGATCCTCCGCCTGAGCGGGCTCGGCACGCGCGATCATGTCCTTGCCGTTCTGCCATGCGCGGGCGGCCAGCACATCGTGCTCACCGCCCCCGGTGAACGTGGCGTCCTGGCTCAGGAGTGTCATCACCACGGCCGCGACCGCGTCCAGTCGGCGCCGGGTCTCGGGTGGAGCCTGCTGGTCCCCTTCGCTCGGGCCGTCCTTGGGACCGAGTGTCTCAAGCAGACGGCTGAGGCCTTCGCGCCAGCTCTGGTCGTTCTCGTCCCAGACGCCCGCGGCGAGGAGCTGGACATACAGGTTCGCCACGACGAGCCGTAGCGGTAGCGGCGAAGGCGAGCCGCCGGAGGGGGTCAGCGTCTCCACCCAGCGTCGGATCCAGGTACGGCAACGGGCCCGCTGCTCAGGCGGAATGTGGGGAGCGACAGCCGCGCTCGCGGTGAGCGGCTCCTCGTCCTCCGCTTCGTCCTCGTACGCCGTGTCGTTCTCCTCCGCCCCGCTGCCGGTGACCGCCGACACGACCCACCGGGACGACGGTGCCTGTGGTAGGCCGATCTGCAACGCACCGAACGCGAGATCGGTCAGCGGTGCCCCGATCATCCGACGGCAGTCCGCGACGTACGCGTCCCAGCGGTCGACCCCGCTCAAAGCGACCGAGCCCGCCGGGGCAGCGGGCGCCGGGCTCACCCGGGGTGTGGACATTCCGGCCGTGAGCTCGCGCAGGCGCAGCAGGTCGGTCTCGAAGCGGCGCGCGGCACGTTCGTCGGCGAACAGCACCTGCGCCGTGTAGTCGTAGCGCAGGCGGGGCCCGTTGTCGGCTCCGTGGCGGCGCGCGCAGTGCACGGGGCTGTAGACGAAGACGACGGGCGACTCGACGGTGCTGCCGTCCGGTTGGACACATGTGGCGCGGACCGCGGCACCCGGGACCTCGGGCTGCGGGAAGGAACAGGCCGATTTCTGTGGGGGGATGGGGCCGATCTCCGTCCATGAGCCCGGCGATCCGTCGAGGGACGTGCTGATCACGACGGGTGTCGTCCAACTGCGGGCCAGGGAGACGTGCAGGCCCTCACTGTCCGTTTTCGCGCCGAGCAGGACGAGTCCTCGACCGTTGGAGGTGAAAGGCCGGATGGTGCGGCCCATCAGGGTTGCGAGCGGAGCGATGCGGCCTTCCTCGGGGAGCAGCGGCTGAGTGTCGGCGGCGAGTACGGCGAGCTCGCAGTTGCCGCCGGCCCTCGTACTTGTGCACAGCGCGGCTCGGGTGAGGTTGGGGCTTCCGGTGAGGGCATAACGGCGGCCGCCGGTCTGCCATTCGACGAACTTGCCGTGGCGCATCCGTGTCTCGTCGAGAAGTCGGATCTGCGCGGCGGAGCCACCGAGTGCCGCCTTGATCGTTCCGGCGTCGTAGCTCGACCAACGGGGCTGCAGACCGAGGGTGACACGGCGCGGGACCAAGCGGTCGACGAGCGCGCTCAAGGCGTGGCCGGCCTCGTCGACGAACGGGGCGTACGCGTGGAGTTCGTCGACCGGGCCGAGCGGCAGTTGGTCCAGCAGACCTTGACGGAGGTTGTGCAGCAGCCGGGGACCGCCTTCCGGTCCGGCGGGAGCGTTGACATGCCGCTCGGTCAGGAGAGCTGCCAGTTCCGCGAGGTGACTCGCCGACCAGGGTGCCAGGCTCACGGCGGAGGGCAGTTCGTCCAACCAGTCGGCGAGGTCGGCCAATAGTGCGTGGGAGTCGTCCTCCTCGGTCTCCACCACGGTCCACAGTTCGTCGTTCGCACCCCAACCGGACAGCGTCGGATTCCCCGAGCCCACTGCCAGCCGACAGGCGTGTTCGCCGACCAGCAGCACGACCTTGGGGTGGAAAGCACCACGGCAGGTGGCCAGGCCGTGCAGATAACCGCGGCCCGCCATGCGTACGTCGACCGGATCGTGGAGGCCTTGGGCCGCGTCGCCGATCACCGCGGTGCGGGCGCCCAGACCGCGTGCGACGGGAATGGCGACCTTCTCCAGGAAGGAGAGATCGACCGTGAATCCCATGAAGAGAGCTTCATGCAGTGCTTGTTGATCCTCGCGTTCGGCCCATTCGCGCAACAGCGTGACAGGGGAGGCGAATCGGGTGTGCTGTACCGCGCTCACCGGTGCGTCTCCAGGATCCGTCGGCCGCTCTCCGTGACGGTGTGACAGCCGTCCTGAACTGCGAAGAGCCCCAACTGCTCTGCGAGGACGCCCAGTTGCGGGATACGTGTGCCGATGTCGGAGTCTCCTTCGTCACCCGTCTTGAAGTACCGCTCATTGCGAAGATGCAGCCGGGAGAAGATCTTCAGCCCGCCCGTCGCCGGGTCGGTGCGCAGCTTCGCGAGGGCGACTCGTCGGGACTGGGCGAGCATGTCGTCGACCAGCCGGCCGGCCAGATCGCGCACCGGCCGGTCGATGTAGTCCTTGATGAGCCCGTCTATCCACGTCGGATCCAGGAACTCGGCCGAACGCCGTTGCCGCCCCAGGAAGACGGCACGTACGTCGTCGGGCAGATGCCCCTCCCGGGACCGCAGCGCCCCCACGATCAGCAGTCGTACATTCGTCATCGGGGCGTCCCCGCCCGGCGCCAGGAGCTCTCGTTCGGCCGGCATCAACTGGCCTGCCGCGTTCTTGAGTTGGGGAAGATCGCCCAGCATCCCCCGCACATCCCCGTCCGGGGCCTCTCGCGCCAGCCAGTCGCGCAGTTCCTCGGCCGACCGGTCGGCCTCGCCGTCCTTGGACCCGATACCCGAGACCAGCGCTGCCCACAGCCGACGCCAGGCGCCGACGGAATAGTGACGCAGCAGCGTTCCGCGCCAACCCGCTGTCTCAGGGATCGCCGCCAGGACAGGATCCGTGGTCATCTCCTCGCCGAAGGCCACGGCGGAGCGCAGTGTCTCCTGATACCCGTCGCCGTCCTGGCCGTGGAGTTCGATCGCCCGGGCGAGGGTACGGAGGGTCGCGCGTCGGGTGCGGTCGGACGCCTCCCAAGCCATCGGCACGTGGGCTCCTGCGGCGTCGGTGGCGGTCAACACCTGTGTCAACCACGCCTGTTCAGCCGGGCAGGGGACGCCGAGGGCCGCCTGCCCCGCCGTTTCCAGAGCCGCGAAGGGCACGACCTCGCGCGAGGCGAGAGACAGCAGCGGGGCGAAGAGCTCCTTGACGGCGGCAGGACACGCGTGGCGCCCGGGCCTGAGCGCTCCCTCCCGGACATCCACCGTGCCGAGCACCATGGCGGGCCCGCCGTACTGATCCCAAAAGCCCCAACGGCGGGGCGAGTACGACTGGTTCAGCTGTTCCTCGTCGGCAGCTCGCGCGAGCTCCAGTTCATCCGCGCAGAAGCGCCGTACCCGATCGACCCCATGAGCGGACCATGTCTGCCCGCTCTCCGTCTGGTGGTGCTGGAGCGCCGCCAGCAGTACCTCGCCCCGGCGTACCAACCGGCGACACGCGGCGACGTCCAAGGCGTTCTCCTGGGCATGCGCCGCCATCGCCGCGTACATCGAGTGGTAGCGGACGTACCGGGTCACCGTGGACACTCCGGGAACCAGACGGTCGACTGCCCGCATGACCGGGCCTTCCACCGCCAGGGGGTACCGCCCCGACCGCACCCCCAGACCGTCGAGCGCCCATGCCGGGCCACGGACGTCCGTAGTCACTTGCCACCCCTTGTCGGCTGCCGAAGTGGTGCTTCGGCAGCGCCCACCTGACCCTGCTTCAGGGTAGATGCCACGGACGGGGGGACAGTACCGGCGACTGGTCTCTGGAACTCGCCGCCCGCACAAGCTGTTCGCGGGGCCCCAGACCTCAGCCCGCGTACGTCGCGAACAGTTTGGAGAACTGGTACGGGGTCTGCGGGATGTTCGTGCAGCGGCTCAGGGCGCCGGTGCAGGCGTTGCCGTCGCGGGTGACGTCCCAGAAGCCCAGTTCGCCGAGGTGGTTCTGCTGGGCGAAGGTGAGGACCTGTTGTGCGTCGGCCGCGGTGAACACCTCGCTGGCGGTGTCGTTCTGGCCGAGCATCGGGGTGAGGCCGACCATGGCCCAGGTCTGGGCGGTGGTGAGGTTCGGCCAGACCGAGGCGATCTGGGCGTGGGTCGAGGTCGCGGCCTGGATGGCGTAACTGCCCATCTTCCCGGACGGGTTGGGCGCGGCGCTGTCGCCGTAGTCCATGGCCATCAGGTTGACGGTGTCGACGTTCAGGTTGTGCGACTTGGCGGAGTTGAGGATGTAGACGCCGTCCGCGGTCAGGCCGCTGGGCAGGACCGGGAGGGTGAGGGTGACCTTGAGGTCGCGGCCCTTGGCGCGCTGTGCGGCCTGGACGGCGGCCACGGCCGTCGAGCGCCGGTCGATCGAGGCGTGGTCGACCGCCGCGGTGCCCTCGATGTCGAAGTCGACGCGGTCCAGGGCGTAGGCGTCCACGACCTTCTGGTACTGCGCCTGGAGCGCGGTCGTGCTGGTGCAGGCGAGGGCCAGTTCGGTGCCCGACGCGCCACCGAAGGACGGCCGGACGTCTCCGCCCATCGCGCGCAGGGAGTCGAAGTCCGCCCGGTTCCAACCCGCGCCCGGGTCATAGGAGTTGAACCAGCTTGCCGAGCAACCGGTCGACCCGGCGGTGATGAAGCCGAGCGAGAACTGCCGCAGTCCGGTGTTCGTGGCGATCTGCGTGAGGTTCGGTGTCGGGTAGGCGCCGAGGTCGACAAAGGGGGCCGCCACACCGGGAGTTGTGCCGCTGCCCGCGGTCGCGGTGAGGGTCGCGGAGCGCGCCGATTGGTTGTTGGAGTCGTCGAGCGCGGTCACCGAGAAGCTGTGGCTGCTGCCGGGGAGCAGGCCGATCACCTTGAAGCTGGTCCCGGTGCCGGAGGTCGTGGCGATGACCTCGTTGCCCTCGTAGACCCGGTAGCCGACCACACCGACGTTGTCGGTCGAGGCGTTCCAGCCCAGGGTGACGCTGCCGGGGCCGGTGGCCCGGACGGCGAGGCCGGAGGGGACCGAGGGTGCGACGGTGTCGGCGGGGACGCCCGCGCAGGGGCCGTTGTTGATCAGACAGGCGCTCGGCAGGACGACCGAGCCGGTGTAGCTGAAGTCCATGCCGACGACGGGCGCGGACTCACCGGGGGCGAGCGGGGCCTCCCAGGTGGGGGAGGTGATGGTGTACTGCGTCCCGCTGTGGGTGACCGTGCCGTTCCATGAGCTCGTGACGGCCTCGGTGGCGGGCAGGGTGAAGGTGATGGTCCATGAATTGACCGTGTGGGTCGACTTGTTGGTGACCGTGTAGCCGCCCTCGAAGCCGGCACCCCAGGTGGAGGTGACGCCGAAGGAGGCGATCAGGCCGGTGTTGTCGGCCGCGTGGGAGGCAGGGGCGGCGATCGTGGTCATGCCGCCGACCACCAGGGCGGTGGCCAGAACGGCGCGCAGCGACGCACGTCTCATGGGGGACTCCTCTGTGGGGCGAGGTCGCGTACGGCGCCTGGCCGTAAGGCGTGGAAACCGAACCGGTGAGCCGTGGAAAGCGAACCGGTAAGCCGTGAACTCAATCGGAAACTTTCCTTACATCTGCCTGCGTAGGGAAGGGTGACCGGCCGCGCCTGACGGCGTCAAGAGATTCGGGAAAGATTCGTCTAGACCAATTCCGGCCCCGAGGGCGCGAGTTGTCGCTGGAGGCGGTCCCGGATGATGCTCTCTGCGTCCGCCACGATCGTGCGGACCACCGTCTCGCAGCTCTCCACGCTGTCGATGAGGCCCTGTGCCTGACCGGCCCACCACATTCCGCCCTCGACGTCGCCTTCCCCCAACACCCGTTGCCTGCCGCGCTTTCCGGAGGCGAGGTCGGCGACGTCGGAGAAGACGGCCCCGGGGCGCGCGCCGAGACGGGCGATGGCCTGCGAGACCGAATTGCGCGCCACCCGGGCGGTGTTGCCGAACTCCCGGAACACGATCTGGGTGCCGCGCTCGTCGTTGGCGACGATCCGCGCCTTCACGTTCGGGTGGATCGGCGCCTCCTCGGTCGCCTCGAACCGGGTCCCCATGTTGATCGCGCACGCCCCGAGCGCCAGCGCCGCGACGAGACCGGAACCCGTGGCGAACCCGCCGGACGCGATGATCGGGATGCGCAGTCTGCGGGCGGCGGCCGGGATCAGGACCAGACCGGGGACGTCGTCCTGACCGGGGTGGCCCGCACACTCGAACCCGTCGATGCTCACCGCGTCGACGCCCAGCGCCTCGGCCTTCAGCGCGTGCCGGACGGTGACGGCCTTGTGCACGACCTTCACCCCGGCCGCCTTGAACGCCGGCAGGTGCGGCGCGGGGTTGCTGCCCGCCGTCTCCACGACCTGCACGCCCGAGTCGATGATGACGGCCCGGTAGTCGTCGTACGGAACCGGCTCGATGGTGGGCAGGATGGTGAGGTTGACGCCGAACGGCCTGTCGGTGAGGTCACGGCAGCGCGCGATCTCCTTCGCGAGCGCCTCCGGGGTGGGCTGCGTCAGCGCGCTGAGGAACCCCAGCGCGCCGGCGTTCGCGACGGCCGAGATCAGCTCCGCGGTGCCCACCGCGAGCATTCCGCCGCACACGATGGGGTGTTCGACCCCGAACATCTCCGTGAACTCGTTCCGGAAGGTCATGTCACTCCACTTGCTGAGGCAGGGGCAGAGACGTCACAGGGCAGAGAGACGTCCAAGGTGTTAGAGGTGTTCGAGGCGTCCAAGGTGCCAGAGGTGTCAGAGTCGCCGCGAGATGATCAGCCGCATGATGTCCGACGTACCCTCCTCGATCTCCTCCAACTTGGCGTCCCGCATCCACTGTTCGACCGGGAACTCCCGCGAGTAGCCCCACCCGCCGAGGGTCTGCACGGCACCCCAGGTCACCGCCATCGCGGTCTCCGAGGCCTGGAGCTTGGCCATGGCCGCGACCTTCGTGGCATCCGCCCCGGCGTCCATCTGCCGCGCCGCGTGCAGGGTGAGCAGCCACGCCGACTCGATCCGGGTCGCCATGTCGGCCAGCCGGAACGCCACGGCCTGGTGCTCGACGATCGGCTTCCCGAACTGCTGCCGCTCCCTGGCGTACTTGAGCGCGTACTCGTAGGCAGCCCGGGCCGCTCCGGTCGCCGCGGCGGCCAGCACGATCCGCGAGATGTCGAACGTCCTCATCAACCCGCGGAAGCCCTGCCCCTCACCGCCGAGCCGATCGGACTCGGGCACGAAGACCTCGTCGAAGAAGATTTCCCGGCAGACGATGGCGCGCTGCCCCATCTTGCGCATCGGCTCGCCGAACCTCATCCCCTCGGCACCCTTGCGCAGCAGAAAGGCGGTGACCCCGGAGGACCCCCGACTGGGGTCGGTCTTCGCGAACACCACGTACTGGTCTGCCAGACCCGCGTTGGAGATCCACGCCTTCTGCCCGCTGATCGAGTAACCGCCCTCCACCCGGACCGCGCTGGTGACGATGGACGCGGCGTCGGAACCCGCTTCCGGCTCGGTCGTCGCCAGCGCGGTGTAGAGGGGGTTCGGACCGGCGAGCGGGCGCAGCCACTCGGCCTTCTGCTCCTCGGTGCCGAGCGCGAGCAGCGGGTCCGCGAAGAACCCGTTGGAACAGACGAAGTTGCCGATGCCCGGGTCGCCCCAGCACATCTGCTCCTGGACCAGGCACTGGGTCACGACATCGGTGAATCCGCCGCCGCCGTACTCCGCGGGCAGCATGAAGTCGGTGATGCCGACCTTGGCCGCGGCCCGGAAGATGTCCAGCGGTGACTCGATGTCCCGCTCGTCGACCTCGCGTCCGCGCGGCCGGATCTCGTTCGCGGCGAACTCCCGGCACAGTTCGACGATCGCCCGCTGCTCATCGGTCAGCGGCCAGGGCTCAGTGGACGTGCTCACGCGATATCTCCTGCTCCTCGGTGGATTCCCGGCGGCCGTTCACCCCGGTTGCTTCACATGCGGTTTTCGGTACGACTTCTGCGCTACGAGGGACGACGAGCGCGTCCACCGCCAAGGCGCCGTCGGGCCCGACCCGGATCGGGTTGACCTCGATGTCCGCCACGCCGGTGGTGCCCGCGATCGCCTCGGACACGACGACGATCGCGTCGATCAACGCGTCGACGTCGACCGCCGGTTGTCCCCGCCAGCCGTCCAGCAGCCGGCGCGAGCGCAGGCGGTCGAGCATCCCGGCCGCCGTCCGCCGGTCGACCGGCGCCAGCTCCACGGCCACGTCACGCCAGAGTTCGGCGTGTACTCCGCCATGGCCCACGGTCACGGTCGGACCGAAGTCACGGTCCCGGCGGCCGCCGATCAGCAGCTCGACGACGCCCGGCCGGGTGTCCTGCTCCTCGACGACGTACTCGCCGGGGCCCAGCCGCTCGTACATCTCGCGGAACGCGACATCGGCGTTGTCGGGGCCCAACCCGGTTCTGACGGCCCGGTGTTCGCTCTTGTGCTCGATCCAGCCGGCCTTGAGCACGAGCGGCGGTCGCAGGGACGCGCAGGCCTCCGCGAACCCGGCCGCGTCGGTGACCCGTCTGGCCTCGGGCATCGCGATGCCGAGGGCCGTGAGGAACGTACGAGCCGCCCAGTAGCCGGGAGTTGGGACGGCCGCTTCAGTCCGTACGGTGGCCGGAGCGCGGCGGGGCTGCGCACCCAGCCGGGTCACGTGGCCCAGCGCGCCCACGGCCGAGTCGATGGTGTCGAAGACAGGGATGCGGTGTTCCCGCAGCCGGGCGACTGCGGGCGAGGCGGCGCTCATGCTGTGCACGACCAGGGGCACGTGCGCCCTGTCGGTGCCGTGGAGGCTGCCGAGGCGGTCGACCACGGCGTACTCGGCCTCCACCAGGCTCGGTGAGCCCTCGCCGTAGCAACCCAGATACCCCGACAGGACGATCGAGTCGACCTCGCCGGAAGCGGCCACCAACTCGACGACCTGGGCGTAGACCTGGAGATCCGCTTCCCCCGCCCCCGCGAGGTCCACCGGGTTCGACACCGCCGCGGCGGCGGGGAGCAGGGCGCGTAGGCCGGCTTGCAGTCGGTCGGTGAAGACCGGTGCGCGCAGGCCTCGTTCGGTGGCGAGGTCGGCGGCGATTCCGCCCTGTCCGCCGCTGTCGCTGATGATCGCGACCCGGGGTCCGCGCGGGGGAGCGGTTCCGTCCAACACCCTTGCTGCGTCGACGAGTTCGCGCGGTGTCGCCACCCGAAGCGCCCCGGCCGTGCGGCACGCCGCGTCGACGACGTCGAGTGCCGAGGTCATCGAACCGGTGTGGGACCGCGCGAGCCGACGGCTGCCCTCACTGGCACCGGTGGTGAGCACCAACGCGTGCTTGCCTGCGCGGCGCAGGGCTTCGAGGACGGCGACGATTCGCCCTCCGTCCGCGAAGCTCTCCAAGTAGAGCGCCACCGTGGTGGTTTGATCGTCGGAGGCGAGAGAGTTGAGTACGTCGACGGCTCCCACGTCGAGTTGATTGCCGACCGAGTAGAAGCGTGAGACGCCCAGCCCGGCCCGTGCGCCGAGCCCGGCGATCTCGGAACCGAGCTGACCGCTCTGCGAGACGATCGACAGGCTCCCTGGGGTGAAGTTCCCCCAGGCGAGCCGGAGTTGCGTGGCGGCGTTGAACAATCCGAGGCTGTTCGGCCCGATCATCCGCGCGCCCGACTCGCGCAGCAGCGCGGCGAGTTGGGCCTCGTCGGCGCCGAGTCCCGTGGTGATGGAGAGAAATGCGCGGCACCCTTTGGCGACGGCCTCCCTGACGACGGGGAGGACGTGTCGCGGCGGCACGCACAGGGCGACGAGGTCGGGGGTCCCCGGCAGATCGCCCACCGTTGGACGGCAGGGTTGTCCGAGGACTTGCGCGGCGCGGTGGTTGACCAGCCACACCTTCCGCCGGTCGGCACCCGCGAGGGCACCGGTGGCGAGCCAGTAGCCCCATTTGGCGCGGTCCTCGGTGGCACCGACGACGGCGATGGACGAGGGGTCGACGAAGGCATGGGGAAAGGACACGGACGATCTCCCGGTGACGGGGCGCGGATGCGCAAGTCCCTGGCGGGCGGCGGCAGTTCGAGCGGATGGGTGAACGGAGAACAGAGAACGGAGAACAGAGAACGGCCCGGGACTCAGGTGTGGGCCACGGCGGTCGGCCGACGTTCGAAGAATGCGGGATACAGGCGCCGGGAGACCAGTAGCGCGAGCAGCCCCAGTACGACCGTCCCGGTGCCGATCACGAACGCGCCGCCGACGCGGGATCCCGAAGAGAACGGGAGCGTCCAACTCGTACCGCTGTTGATCGGATCCCACGCCTGCACCAGGCTCCACGCGCCCGCGCCGAGCAGGACGACCCCGCCGATCGCGGGCAGGACGACGGTCAGCCAGAGGTCCGAGGCCTTGGCGCGCGGCCCGGCGCGGTGAACCCAGGCGGACGTGAGCCCGGTGAGCCCGTAGTAGAACGCGATCAGCACCCCGCAGGCGGACACCGCGTCGCCGAGGACGAGACCGTGGCCGAGGAAGTTCAACGCCACGTACACGACCGCTCCGATGACCCCCACCGCGATCGTGCCCACGTGCGGGATGCGGAAGCGCGGGTGCACCTTGGCCAGTGCGCGGGGGAGCGCGCCCTGGTCGCCCATCGAGAGCATCGTGCGGCTCAGGGTCAGGACGGTCGTCTCCGTCGAGGCGGCGGCCGAGGTGAGGACCATGAGGATCAGCAGGTGCCACAGCACCGAGCCGAAACCGCTCGACCCGAACACCGCGGTGCCGAAGCCGTAGAGGACATCCCCTGAGTTGTCCGGGTTGTTGAGGCCGATCCCGGAGTCGCCGATGCCGGCGAAGGAGATCGCGGCGAACGTGGCGAGGAGGTACAGCGCCACCAGCAGGACCGTCGACCAGGTCGCGGCGCGGCCGGGGACGCGGTGCCGGTCGGTGGTCTCCTCGTTGACGGTGAGCGCCGTCTCCCAACCCCAGTAGATGAACAGCATCAGCACCAGCGCGCTGACGAACGCGCTCAGGGACGCGCCCTCGAACGGGTTGAGCCAGGACAGGCTCGGCCGTCTGGTGCCGGTCGGCGCGCTGCCGGCGTACACCTTGACGAGCGCGACGACGGAGAGGGCCACGAGCATGCCGAACTCCAGGAAAAGCAGGGCGCGTTGGACCGCGGCCGCGATCTCGATGCCGCGGTAGCAGACGAGGGTCATCAGGGCGAGCCAGCCGAGTCCGGCCAGCAACACCCGCCAGTCCGCAGGGTCGGAGCCGACGCCCTCCGCGCCGAACAGCAGGAACACGTACTGTCCCGCGACCTGCGCGAGGCTGCCGATCACGAGGACGAAGGACGCGATGATCGCCCAGCCGCCGAGGAAGCCGAGGCTCGGGTTCAGGGAGCGGGTGGCCCAGGTGAAGATCGTGCCGCAGTCCGGATCGCGGCAGTTGAGCGCGGCGTAGCCGAAGGAGACGAACAGGATCGGGATGAAGGCGAGGACCACCACGGCCGGGGCCTGGAAGCCGACGTATCCGACGACGAAGGCCAGCGTCGCGGTGAGGCTGTAGGCGGGCGCCGCGGAGGCCACGGCGAGGATCAGGCTGGTGGCCATGGAGAGCGCGCCGGAGCGCAGGCCCTTGTCCGTCTGGGCCTCTCGCACTTGGAGTTGCGAATCTGAGGTCATTGCCACTCCCGATCTATTGGTCTACGGGTATCGACAAGAAAACGCAATGACTGATTGGTGAGTCAGGCTGACTGCGGCGGGCGATGCTGTCAAGGCTTCGATCGCAATTTTGTGGAGCTTCTTGACTGGCGAGTCAATGTTGCGGCACGGTCGTCGGTGTGACACCACTCGAAACTTCTGCCGTCGACACCGAGGTCGTGGTCGTGGGCGCCGGATACGCGGGGCTGACCACCGCGTGGCGGCTGGCCGACGCCGGGGTCGACGTTGTCGTGCTGGAGGCCGCCGACCGCGTGGGCGGCCGTGTGTTCAGTCAGGTGAGTCCGTCGGGGGTGCGCATCGACCACGGCGGACAGTGGATCGGGCCGACCCAGCGACGCTTCCATGCTCTGGCGGACCACTTCGGTTGCCGGACGTTCCCGACCTGGGAGACCGGGCGGCACGTCGAGGTCCGCGCCGACGGCACTCGCCTGGACTACGAGGGCGGCGCACCGGACGCCGGACCGGGCATCGGGGAGTACGCACGCGTCACCGCGCTGCTCGACGATCTCGCCCGTACCGTCGACCTCGAACTCCCTTGGTCCACCCCGCGGTTCGCGGAGTTCGACACCCTGTCGGCCGAGGACTTCTTCCGCGCGCAGACCGACGACGAGGACGCACTCCAGCGACTGGCGCTCGCGATCCAGGGCGTGTGGTGTGCCGAACCCCGCGAGATCTCCTTCTTCCACGTGCTGTTCTACCTGGCCTCCGGCGGCGGCTACGAACAGCTGATGGAGACCCGCGGCTGCGCGCAGGATGCGCGCTTCTCCGACGGAGCCGACGCGGTGGCCCACGCACTCGCGAAGTCGCTGGGCGGGCGGGTCCGACTCGGCGAACCGGTGCTCTCCCTGCGGCAGACCGCGCACGGGGTGGAGGCGTACACCGGCCACACCGTCGTCCGCGCGCGGCGCGCCGTGGTCGCCGTACCTCCGGCCGCGATCGAACGGATCGCGTTCGACCCGGTGCTGCCCACCGCGCGGCGCGGCTGGGTGCGCCACTCGCCGATGGGGCGGGTCGCCAAGGTGCACGCCGTGTACGAGGAACCCTTCTGGCGCACGGCCGGCCGCTCCGGCATCGCGACGCTCTACGGCGACAGCCCGGTCGGCGTCGTCTTCGACAACTCCCCGGAGGACGCCTCGCGCGGTGTGCTCGTCGCGTTCGTCTACGGCGACCGGCTCGACCGCTGGTCCGCCGGAACCGAGACCGAGCGCCGCTACGAGGTGCTGGCCGCACTGTCCGCGGTGGCAGGACCCGAGGCCGGACAGCCCGTCGACTACGTCGAGAAGATCTGGCCGCGGACGGGCTGGACCATCGGGGGCTACGAGTGTTTCGTGACCCCGGGCGGCTGGACCCGGCACGGCAGGGACGGTTGGCGGGAGCCGTCCGGGCTCGTGCACTGGGCGGGGACCGAGACCGCCTCGGTGTGGAACGGCTACATCGACGGGGCGATCTCGTCGGGCGAGTGGGTCGCGGCCGAGGTGATGAGCGCCCTGACGGCCGTCGGACACCTGGGGTGAATCGCCTTGGCTGACATACTGAACGGGTTATGACCAGCATCGAAGAGCGGCCGGCCGCGACCGCCGCCGAGCTGCCGGAGCGCGTCCGTACGGCGATCCGGGCGGCCGCTGTCTCCCAGCGCGAGGTCGCCCACCGGATCGGCATGGACCCGACCGCGCTGTCCAAGGCGCTGCGCGGGACCCGGCGGCTGCGCGACGAGGAGATCGCCGCCCTCGCGAAGGCCTGCGGGGTGTCGACGGCGTATCTGGTCGAGGGAGCCGGTCCGGAGCCCGTGCTCCCGCCCGAGGCCGGACGGGACCGGGCGCAGCCGGTGACGGGACGGGAACGCAGGGACCAGATCCTGGAGGCCGCGACCGTTCTCATCGCCCGCCGCGGCTACCACAACGTGCGGGTCTCGGACATCGCCCGCTACTGCGGGACCAGCACGGCGACCGTGCATTACCACTTCCCCAGCAAGGAAGCCACGCTGCACGCGGCGCTCGAGTACTACGCCCAGCGGTTCCGTACCCGGCTCGACGAGGAGTTCGGCCGGGCGACCTCCGCGCGGGACAAGCTGCGCCGCCTGATCGAGGTCCAACTCCCGCTCACCGCCGACGACATCGACGAATGGTCGGTGTGGATCCAGTTCTGGAACCAGGCGATGCTGGAGCCGCTGCTGCGGCCCGCGCAGCGGCGGATCTACTCGGGCTGGTACCGGGTCGTGGTGGACGTGCTGCAGGAGTGCCGGTCCGAGGGCCTGGCGCCGGAGGCGGACGTCGAGGCCCTCGCCGACCGGTTCACCGCGATGGTCGACGGCTTGGCGATGCAGATCCTCGCCGGCTCGACCGAGATGCGGCCGGACCGCATGCGCTCGCTGCTCCTGCGGGCCTTCGAACCGCACCTCTACTTGACCGACGGCCCGGACGCGTCCGGCTGAAGGCGGGGACGGTCGCACAACCCGTGCTCGGTGCCTTTCGGGTTCGGTGCCGTCGCCGTCGACTCCGGTCACACGGAGCCAAGTTGATATGCGAAGCTGTCGTCAACCGATCACGGGTCCGTTGGCCGTGGCGGTCGTGGAGAGGGGAGCGCAGGGTGGGCAAGGACGGCTTCCGCGCCGAGGAGATCGACACCAGCAGGCCACATCCTGCGCGGATCTACGACTACCTGCTGGGCGGCAAGGACCACTACGAGGTCGACCGCCAGGCCGGTGACGCACTCGCCGCCGCGGCGCCCGAGGCGCGGATCGGCGTGCGGGCCAACCGCGACTTCATGCGGCGCGCCGTCCGTTACGTCGTCGAGGCCGGCGTCCATCAACTCCTCGACATCGGCACGGGACTGCCCACCTCGCCGAACGTGCACGAGACCGCGCAGGCGACCGCGCCGGACGTGCGCGTCGCGTACGTCGACAACGACCCGATCGTGAAGGTCCACGGCGACGCGCTGCTCAGCGACACCGGCGCGACCAGCATCGTGCTCGGCGACCTGCGCGACCCGCGGGCCATCGTGGACCACCCGGACGTGCGCCAGGTCATCGACTTCGATCAGCCGGTCGCCGTACTCCTCGTCGCCGTCGTCCACTTCCTCACCGAGGCGGACAAGCCCGAGCAGATCGTGGCCACCCTGCGCGACGCGCTCCCGGCCGGCAGCTACCTGGTCCTGTCGCACGCCACCGGCGACTTCGCCGACCGCCGCGACGCGCAGGCCGTCTACAACAACGCCAGCGCCACCCTGAACCTGCGCTCCCGCGACCAGGTCGAGCGGTTCTTCGACGGCTTCGAACTGGTCGAACCGGGCCTGGCCCAGGTCCCGTTCTGGCGCCCGGACACCCCGCCGCCGGCGCGCTCCGAGGAGATCGGCTTCTACGGGGGCGTGGCGCGCAAGCTGGGCTGAACTCGCCCGCGGGCGGGGCCCGTTGGCGCGACAGCGCCGGTCGGTCGAGGCACCCGCCACAGGCGGACGGCGAGCAGAGACGCGGCCAACGTGAGGGCGCCCAGGGCGCATACGGCGCCCTGGAGCCCAACTGCCGCGCCCAGCACCCCCGCCAGCGGATACGTCAGCAGCCAGCAGCCGTGCGACAGAGAGAACTGCGCGGCGAACGCCGCTGTCCGTTCTTCCGCCGGGGCCGAGCGACGGATCAGCCGGGCGGTCGGCGTGAGGATCGTCGAGCAGCCCGCGCCGAACGCGGCCCACAGCACCAGCAGCGCGGGTGCGCGCCAACTCCCGTACCGCGCGGCCGTGATGGCGCCGAGCCCGGCGAAGACGACGCCGAGCAGCAGGGCCCCGCGCAGCATCACCGTCCGGTCCGCCACCCGGTCCAGCACACGCGGCAGCGCCAGCGCGACGGTCATCGAACCCGCGCCGTACGCACCGAGCGCCAGCGCCACGGCGTCGGCCGACAGACCGAGGAAGTCGCGTACGTAGACGACGGAGTTGACGGTCACCATCGCGCTCGCGCAGGCCACCGCGAGGTTCAGCGCGAGCAGGGCACGCAGTTGCGGGACGGCGAAGAAGAGACGGGTGCCGGCTGTCGCCTTGGCGTAGGCGCCGCCCGCCTTCCGCGTCCAGGACGGCCTCGGCAGCGGGGTCGAGAGCACCAGCGCGGCCGAGGCGAGGAAGCCCAACATCGTCCCGGTGAACAGCCAGTTGTACGTGATCACGGACAGCAGCGCGGCGGCCAGCGCGGGGGAGAACAGGCTCTCCAGGTCGTAGGCGAGCCGGGACATGGACAGCGCCCGCGTGTAGTCGCGCTCCGCCGGCAGCACGTCCGGGATCACGGCCTGGAACGTCGGCGTGAACGCGGCCGACGCGGACTGGAGCAGGAAGACCAGGACGTAGACCTGCCAGACCTGGTCGACGAAGGGGAGCGCGGACGCGACGCCGGCCCGGGTGAGGTCGGAGCCCACCATCAGCGCCCGGCGCGGCACCCGGTCCGCCACGGCACCCACGAGCGGCGCGATCCCGACGTACGCCACCATCTTGATCGCGAGCGCGGTGCCGAGCACCGAACCGGCGTCGGCGCCCGCGAGGTCGTACGCCAGCAGGCCGAGCGCCACGGTGGCCAGTCCGGTGCCGACCAGGGCGACGACCTGGGCGGTGAAGAGCCGGCGGTAGGTGCGGTTGCGCAGGACGGCGAGCATGCGGACGGCTCCCTGGGGCGGGGCGGTCGGGGCGACGCCGTCAGCATAGTCGTCATGTGCGCATCTGCGCACATGACGATCGGATGTACGTGGAGCAGGCGTGCGTGCGGAGATCGCGCGTGCGGGGTTCGGGCCGGCCTGGCTCTAGGCTGAGCCCATGTCCTCACGCGAGCCCGTGCCATCTGCGGCCGATACGCATCTGCGGGCGCCGGACGGCGCGCGGCTGGCCGAGGCGACCGAGGTGTTCGCCCTGCTCTCCGACGCGACCCGGCTGCATCTGCTGTGGCTGCTCGCGCAGGGCGAGTCGGACGTCGGCTCGCTGGCCGAGCGCTGCGAGGCGTCCCGGACCGCCGTCAGTCAGCATCTGGCGAAGTTGCGGCTCGCGGGGCTGGTGGAGACGCGGCGCGAAGGGCGGCACGTCCACTACAGCCTGCGCGACGGGCATCTGCGGCGGCTCGTCATGGAGGCGCTCAGCCATGCGGACCACCGGGTCACCGGCAAGGCACCGCACGACTGAGACGACTCAGGCAGTGGTCACGTACGCGACCTGAACGCCCACTCCATCCTCGGCTCCATGGCGAAGCGGAAGACCCGTCGCACGGGCGGTGTGCACAGCAGGGTCACGGCCACTGCGGCGAAGAGCGTCACGACGATCTCGCCGACCGGCCGGTAGATCCAGTCGGGGGAGTACCAGCCCCAGGGCTTCGAGCCCTGGGCGAGGAATCCGTGCAGCAGATAGCCGTACAGCGTGCCCGCGCCCAGCACGGTGAACCAGGTCCGGCGCCCCGGCACCCAGGACAGGAAGCAGGCGACCAGCACCGTCGAGCAGCCGAAGATGGCCAGCGTCATCAGCGGTCCCGTCCAGCTGGGCGACCCCAACTGCTCGGCGCTGTCACGGTGGAAGAACCACGCGCCGGTCATCCGGGGCGCCGACCAGTACGCCACCGCGAGCCCGCACAGAGCCACCGGTACGGCGAGCAGGCGCACCTTCCACTGGCGCAGCAGTCGGAAGTGCTCGGGCCGCAGACACAGGCCGAGCACGAAGTACGGCAGGAACTGCAGCAGGCGCTGCATGTCGAGGTCCTCGCCGATGGACGGTGACATGGTCGCCAGCATCGCGATGACCAGCGCGATCGGCAGCGGCCAGCGCACCTGGCGCCAGATCGGGGTCGTCAGCCGCCAGACGAACAGCGCGGCGAGGAACCAGGTCAGATACAGCGGGTCGAGCAGGCTGATCGCGCGGTCCGGCTCGTGGTCGGTCCACCGGGTGAACAGGGTGTACGCCGTCTCGAAGAGGACGTAGGGGACGGCGACGCCGGTCACCAGGCGCCGGATCCGCTGCGGGCTCGCGTCGAAGGAGCGCGAGAAGTAGCCCGAGATCACGATGAACGCCGGCATGTGGAAGGCGTAGACGAACGTGTAGACCGCGGTGACGGTGCGGCTGCCGTCGCGCAGCGGCTCCCACGCGTGGCCCATCGCGACCAGCAGGATCGCGAGGTACTTGGCGTTGTCGAAGTAGGAGTCGCGGGTCTTCGCGGGTTGGGACGTGGGACTACTCGGCCGCTCGGGGCCGGTTTCGGGCCTGGCCTGCGTGGGGGCAGAGACAGGGGCAGGGACGGGAGCGGGCTCGGTGCGTGTGGTCTGGCTCACCGCGCCACCTGCACAACGGTGTGGAGGGGATGACACATCCCACGCGCCTCACCGGTTCTGCGCGACGTAAACCCGGCCCGGAGAATTCCGGGCCGGGTCAGGGCACAGCCGCCCGTCAGAGCCAGAGGCTCAGCGGTGGAATCAGAGGTCGAACTCGTGCGGCGGCAGGTCGAGCGCGAAGCACGCCTCTCGTACGACGGCCTGTTCCGTCTTGTCGAAGTCGCCGTCGGCGCCGCCGATGACGATGCCGATCTGGATCACGGCACGGGCCTCGGCCGGCTTCTTCTTGGCCTTGGCGATCTCCTGCAACACGGTGACCTTGCCGAAGGCGAAGTCGGCGGTCAGCTTGTTCAGGTTCTCCTCGAAGCGGCGGCGCAGGTCGTCCGCGGGGAAGTTCTGCAGGACCTCGTTGGTGGAGATGAGCTGGGCCACGCGCTGGCGCTCGGCCGGGTCGATGGTGCCGTCCGCGGCCGCGACGAGCGCGCACATCGCCATGCTGGCGTCACGGAACGCACCGCTCTTGAGGTCGTTCTTCTTCGACACCAGCTGGGTCTGCATCGTCGATGCGGATTCCTTGATGCGGTCCCACAGGGCCATGCGCACTCCTGGTACTCGGGTCGGATATCTGTCGGATATCTACAGCATCGTGGAAACTGCCGGTCCGGTGGATAAGTTCCCATCGTTCCCCCGATGTTCACGGCGGCCCGGCGGGGCCCTGCGCGATGCATTGACCGGACCTGGTCCGGACGTTAGCTTGCGGCAGATTCTCGACGGGGGAGGACGCGTGAACTCAGCGATGCGGGCTGCCGTGATGCTGGTCTGTACGGGGATGCTGGCGCTCGTCGCGTGCGGCGGTGACGGTGACGGCGACAAGGGGGACGGGCCGTCCTCGACGCCGGAGGCCGAATCCACCGTCAACGACTTCGGGTGTCTGTCGGGCAAGCAGCTCAAGAAGTCGGTCACCTTCAAGGACAGCGAAGGGGCCGACGTCAACGGCTACGAGACGGGCACCGGCGCGACCGGCGTCATCCTGTCCCACCAGTCCGACAACAACATCTGCTCGTGGGTCGTCGGCGCCGAGGAGCTCGCATCCGACGGTTACCGGGTGATCGCCGTCGACAGCAACGGTTCCGAGGTGGAGGAGATCCAGGGGGCCGCCGAGCGGCTGCGCGGCGAAGGGGCCGGGAAGATCGTCCTGATGGGCGCGTCCAAGGGCGGCACCGCCTCGCTGGTCGCCGCGGCGGAGGTCCGGCCGGCGGTCTCGGCGGTGGTGTCGGTGTCCGGCCCGGGCCTGTATCAGGACATGGACGCGACGGCCGCCGTACCGAAGTTGGCGATGCCGGTGTATTTCATCGCCGCGAAGGGAGACGGTGAATTCGCCGCGGACGCGCAGGAGTTGGCGGGGCTGGCCAAGAAGTCCACGGGGAAGAAGCTGGAGTTGGTGGACGGTGCCCAGCACGGCAACGACCTGCTGAATCAGCAGCCGGCCGTGTGGGACGAGGTGAAGGCATTCATCGCCAAGTACCGCTGAGGTCCCGGGTCCTCGAATAATCCGGTGACCGGCACGCGTCGGTCTCCCTACACTCGCCAGGTCACGTCAGACCAGTCGAGGGGAGCCCAGCCGTGCGTCACCGTGCCGCTGTCGTCGTTCCCCGTCCCCGGTACCAGGTGATCCTGGTGTCTTCATCCGCCCGGTGCCTGCTGCGCGGCCGGTACCGGATGCCCGTGACGAACGTCTGACACGTTTCTCCCGTCCACTTTCTCGTCCACCGACGAGCCTTCATGGCGTCCGTCGTCGTGACGTTCCGTCCGGGAATCGCGCTGCCCTTTTCCGATCGCGAGATCACCAGAAAGGCCCATGGGCCGTGCGCACTCACCTCAACCCCCTGACCCTTGTCCGCAACTTCGGCATCCTCGCCCACGTCGACGCCGGCAAGACCACCGTCACCGAGCGGATCCTGTTCGCCACCGGCACCACGCACCGGCGCGGTGAGGTCCACGACGGCACCACCGTCACCGACTTCGACCCGCAAGAGCGCGACCGCGGGATCACCATCTTCGCGGCGGCGGTGAGCTGCACCTGGGACGGTCACCGGATCAACCTGATCGACACCCCCGGGCACGTCGACTTCGCCGACGAGGTGGAGCGCGCGCTGAGGGTGCTCGACGGCGCGGTCGCGGTGTTCGACGCCGTCGCGGGCGTGGAGCCGCAGAGCGAGTCCGTGTGGCGGCAGGCGGATCGGCACGGCGTGCCCAGGATCGCGTTCGTCAACAAGCTGGACCGCGCGGGCGCGGACCTCGACAGCGCCGTCGACTCGATCCGGGAACGGCTGCATCCGGCGCCGCTGGTCGTGCAGTTGCCCATCGGCGTCGAGGGCGGTTTCTCCGGTGTCGTCGACCTGCTGCGGATGCGTGCGCTGGTGTGGGCGGACGGTGCCGAGGCGGCCGAACTCATGTCGGTGCCGGGGGAGTTGTACGAGGAGGCGCAGCGGCGTCGGCGGCTGCTGGAGGAAGCCGTCGCCGAACTCCATCCGGCGGCACTGGAGGAGTTCTGCGCCGACGGCAGGCTGTCCGCCGAGACGCTGGCCGCCGCCCTGCGGGACCTCACGCGCAGCGGGGACGGACTGGTCGTGCTCTGCGGCTCGGCCTACCGCAACCGCGGGATCGAGCCGCTGCTCGACGCCGTCGTGTCGTACCTGCCGTCGCCGCTGGATGTGCCCGCTGTACGAGGCACGGGTGACGGCACGGTGGAGGAACGGCCCGCGGATCCGGCGGCGCCCTTCGCGGCACTGGCGTTCAAGGTGAACGCCACCCCGACGGGGCGGCTGACGTATCTGCGGGTGTACTCGGGAACGGTCGAGAAGGGAGACATCGTGTGGGACGCGGTCGCACACCGTACCGAACGCGTCGGGCGGATCCTGCGCGTCCGGGCCGACCGGCACGCCCAGGTCGACCGCGCGGTCGCCGGGGACATCGTGGCGGTGGCCGGGCTGAAGTCCGCCCGGGCGGGTTCGACGCTGTGCGCGCCCGGCGCCCCGCTGGTGCTGGAGCCGCCCGGTGTCGCCGAACCCGTGGTCTCCGTCGCGGTCGAGGCTCGCAGGTCGATGGAGACCGGCCGGCTGGCGTCGGCGCTCGCGCGACTGGTCGAGGAGGACCCCTCGCTGGTCGTACGGACGGATCCCGAGACGGGCCAGACGGTGCTGTCGGGCATGGGTGAACTCCACCTGGAGGTGGCGACGGAGCAACTGCGCCGCGTCCACGCCGTGGAGGTCAACGTCGGCCGCCCGAGGGTCAGTTACCGCGAGACGGTCGGCCGAGGGGTCTCCGGTCTGGTCTTCCGGCACGTCAAACAGGACGGCGGGGCAGGGCAGTTCGCCCATGTCGTCCTCGATGTCGAACCGGCGGACAGCGGCTTCGAGTTCCGCTCGGCGGTCGTCGGTGGGCGGGTTCCGCAGGAGTACGTCCGCGCGGTCGAGGCCGGCTGCCGGGACGCCCTGGCCGAAGGGCCGCTGGGCGGGCACCCGGTGACCGGGCTGCGCGTCACGCTCACCGACGGGTCGACCCACGTGAAGGACTCCTCCGACACCGCCTTCCGCACCGCGGGCCGGCTCGGACTGCGGGAGGCCCTGCGCGCCTGCGCGATGGTCCTCCTGGAGCCGGTCGTCGAGGTCACGGTCACCGTCCCCGACGAGTCCGTCGGCGGAGTCCTCGGCGACCTCGCCGCCCGCCGGGGCCGCGTCTCGGGCTCGACCACGCGAGGCGGTTCGGCGGTCGTAACGGCCACCGTGCCACTGGCCGAACTCTTCGGCTACGCAACGAGATTGCGCAGCCGAAGCCAGGGCCGCGGCACGTTCACGGCCCGGCCTACCGGGTATGCGCCGGCGCCTGCTGGGATGTCGGTGCGGTGATTCGGTGGGTCGGGGTCTGGTAGCCCGGTGTTTCGGGGCACCGGTGGCTCGGTCGTCGTGACGGCGACCGAGCCACCGGCCGAACTCTTCGGCTACGCGACCCAGTTGCGCAGCCGCAGCCGCAGCCGCAGCCGGAGCCGAGGCGCAGCCAAGGCCGCGGCACGTCCACGGCCCGGCCCACCAGGTACGCGCCGGCGCCCGCCGGAACGCCGACGCGGTGACCCGGTGAGCCGGGGATCTGTGAGGCCAGGGCCCCGATGAGCCGAGGATCCGATGAACCGGGACCCCTGCGAACCGGGGACCCTGTGGTCGCCGACTCGTCGGCACCGCCACCGACCGGCACGGCGGCCCCGCTCCTCAACAGGCGCGGGGCCGCCCCCGGTTCACGGGTACGACACCACCGTGGACGGGATGGTCGTCGTGCCCGAGGTCGGCGAACCGGTCTCGTTGATGACGCGCTCGTACTGGCCCTGGCCGCCGAGCGAGACCACGAGCAGGTCGTGGAACTTCACCCCCGACCGGACCGGCGCCGCGAAGCCGTTGTGCTGCACGATCGCCGGATTGACGTTGTAGTAGCAGTAGCTGCCCAGACCCCAGCCCTCGTGCACGGTCACGTTGTCGCCGACCTTGTAGGCGGCGTACCCCTTGATCGAACCGTTCTGGATCGCGGCCTGGTTGGGCGCGTCGTACGCCTTCTCGTTCTGGAAGAAGATCGTGCGGCCGCGCTCGCCGTTCCACTGCACGTCGTACTTGTTGAAGTGCTCCACGAACAGGCCTGTTGCGAGGACGTCCGCGCCGTTGACCACCAGGCCGTAGTCCGCCCGGTTGGTGTCCCAGCCGACGCCCGAACCGTGGTCGGCGCGCCAGAGCCAGGTGTGGTCGACGATGGTGTGGCGGTTGTTGATGACCATGCTGGTGGTCGCCTTGCCCGCCCCCGCGCCGCCGATGCGGACGAACACGTCCTGGACGGTGGTGGGGTTGGCGGAGTGGTCCGTCGTCGTGCCCGCGGGGCCAACTTCCAGCAGGGTGGCCGAGTTGACCGTGCCCGCGTCGATCAGGAAGCCCGCGAGCCGCACCCCGTCGACGTCGGCGACCTTCATGGCCGTGACTCCGTTGTCCGGGACGAGGGTTGCGTAACCCAGGCCCAGGACAACGGTGTTGGCGCGGTTCACCTGGATCGGCGCGTTGAGGTGGTAGATGCCCGGGGTCAGCAGCAGGTGAAGTCCCTGCGTGAGCGCCTCGTTGAGCGTGGCCGCGGTGACGCCCGGCTTGGCGACGTAGAACTGCGACAGGGACAGCGAGGTGCCGCGCGGTGTGCCGCTGCCCCAGGTCACCCCGCTCGCGTTGGTGCGCTTCTCCGGCAGGAAGATCCGGTACTCGGTGCCGTTCAGGTACAGGAAGGGCTTCTCGCGGGAGATCGGCGTCGTGCCGAGGGTGGTGTACACCGGGTTCGGGAAGCCCTGCGGGGGAGCGCCCTGCACGCCCGAGAACACCATGTTCCAGACGCCGTTGAGCCAGCTGCCGATCACGCTGTCCCGGGTGTACCACTGCTGCTGCGAGTACGGCTGGACCTGACCGTCGATCCGGCTGTCGGCGATGTAGCCGCCGGAGGCCCAACCGTAGCCGTTGGGCGAGAGGTTGAGGCTGCCGCGCACGTGCATACGACGGAAGGGGGCCGCCTGAGCCACGGCCCACCTGTTCGTACCGCTCACGGGGACCAGCGCGAGGTTCTCCGCCGAACGCCAGAAGTTCTGCGTGGCGTTGCCGCTGAACCAGCCGGCGTCGACGGTGATGTCGCCGTTGATGGTGGTGTTGTCGGGCGACAGACCGAGGCCCGAGATCGAGGTGTAGAAGCCGAGTTGGGCGTTGAGCCCGCTGTAGGTGCCGGGCTTGAAGAGCAGCTGGTAGCGGCCGGTGCCGAACTGCGCCGTCTCCTGCTGCTGGAAGATCTGGTCCAGCCTGGACTGGATGCTGGCGGACGACATCGACGGGTCGAAGACGATCACGTTGGCGCCGAGGTCGCCGCCGCCGGGGAGGGCTGCCGGACCGGGGACGGCGGCGGAGCCGGACGTGGGGGCGGCCTCCGCGCGGGCGGACAGGCCGAGCACCGCGGGAACGGCAGCGGCGGCCGCGGCACCGAGGACGGTTCTGCGAGGTAGGGCAGGCAAAGACATGGGGCGGCTCTCCTGTTCAGGAAGTGAACACGGTGGGGATTGGGAGCGCTCTCTTGTCCTTGAATGCTTCAACTGCCTGAACGGATGCGTCAAGAGGTGCGACCGGAGTTCCACGATGGTTGCCGTACCCCTTGACGAGGGCATCTCTTGAGGTTTAACTCACGTCCTAAATTAAGTCATGACTGTAATCCCTGAAGGGACACCGGGAGCCATGCGCAGCATCCGAGCCGCGGCCGTAGGCGCCGTCACCATGTCACTCGCCCTCGCCGCCACGGCCTGCGGAGGCGGTTCGTCGACGGACGGCGGGTCCAACGACTCGCCGAAGACCCTCACGTACTGGGCCTCCAACCAGGGCGCGAGCATCGCCATCGACAAGAAGGTCCTGCAGCCGGAGCTCGACAAGTTCCAGAAGCAGACCGGCATCAAGGTCAAGCTGGAGGTCGTCCCCTGGTCGGACCTGCTGAACCGCATCCTGACCGCGACCACCTCGGGCCAGGGCCCCGACGTCCTGAACATCGGCAACACCTGGAGCGCCTCCCTGCAGGCCACCGGCGCGCTGCTGCCGTGGGACGCGACGAACTTCGGCAAGATCGGCGGCAAGGACCGCTTCGTCGACTCCGCGCTCGGCTCGACCGGCGCCGAGGGCAAGGACCCGGCCGCGGTCCCGCTGTACTCGATGGCGTACGCCCTCTACTACAACAAGGAGATCTTCGCCGACGCCGGCATCAGCAAGCCCCCGGCCACCTGGGCCGAGCTGGTCGCCGACGGCAAGAAGATCCAGGCGAAGGGCAAGTCGGCGCTGGGTGCCGAGGGCGCGAACGTCTCCGAGAACATCCACCACACCTTCGTCTTCGCCAAGCAGCACGGCGGTGACTTCTTCACCGCCGACGGCAAGGCCGACTTCACCAACGACGCGGTGGTCGCCGGTGTGAAGCAGTACGTCGACCTGATGGCCAAGGACAAGGTCATCCCGACCGGTGACGCCGAGTACGCGCAGAACCAGTCCGTGAGCGACTTCGCCAAGGGCAAGCAGGCGATGCTGCTGTGGCAGTCCGCGTCCGCCAACCTCAAGTCGCAGGGCATGGACGAGTCCAAGTACGGCATCGCCCCGGTGCCCGTGCAGTCCGGCACCCCCGGCACCGGCGCGCAGGTCAACTCGATGGTCGCGGGCATCAACCTCGCCGTCTTCAAGAACACCGACAACCTCGACGGCGCCACCCAGTTCGTGAAGTTCATGACCAGCGACGCGGAGCAGAAGATCCTCAACACCGCGTACAGCTCCATCCCGCCGGTCAAGGCCGCCCAGGAGGACGCCGCCTTCAACTCCGCGTCGAACTCCGTCCTCAAGGACACCCTCGCCACCAGCGCCGCGGCCCTGCCGCAGGTCGCCGACGAGTCGCAGTTCGAGACCGCGGTCGGCACGGCCGTCAAGGACCTGTTCGCCGACGTCGCCGCCGGCCGCGCGGTGACCACCGAATCGGTGAAGGCGAAGCTCGAGAAGGCCCAGCAGCAGATGCCGGCGAAGTGAGAGAAACAATGACGACCACTGCACCCGCAGAGGCCGCCGTGCACAAGAACTCTCCCGGGTCGGCGGAGAAAGCGCCCCGCCGCCGCCCCGGGAGGATCCGCCGCATCGCACTGCCGTATCTGCTGCTTCTGCCCGCCCTGCTCCTCGAACTCCTGGTCCACCTCATCCCGATGGTCATCGGCATCGTGATGAGCTTCAAGGAGCTCACCCAGTTCTACATCCGGGACTGGGGGACCGCGCCCTGGTCCGGCTTCGACAACTACAAGGTGTCGGTCGACTTCGACGCCCCCGTCGGCCAGGACCTGCTGCACTCCTTCTTCGTCACCGTCGTCTTCACCATCCTGTCGGTCAGCCTCTGTTGGCTGATCGGCACGGCGGCGGCGGTCTACATGCAGGACAACTTCCGCGGCCGGGGCATCCTGCGCGCCCTGTTCCTGGTCCCGTACGCCCTGCCGGTCTACGCGGCCGTGATCACCTGGGTGTTCATGTTCCAGCACGACAACGGCCTGGTGAACCACGTCCTGCACGACCAGCTGCACATCACCAGCAAGCCGTCGTTCTGGCTGATCGGCGACAACAGCTTCTACGCACTGCTGATCGTGCACGTGTGGAAGGGCTGGCCGTTCGCCTTCCTCATCGTGATGGCCGGCCTGCAGAACATCCCCAAGGAGCTGTACGAGGCCGCCGCGCTGGACGGCGCCGGGATGGTGCAGCAACTGCGCCGCATCACCCTGCCGTCGCTGCGCCCGGTCAACCAGGTCCTCGTACTGGTCCTGTTCCTGTGGACGTTCAACGACTTCAACACGCCCTACGTCCTGTTCGGCAAGGCCGCCCCCGAGGCCGCGGACCTCATCTCGGTCCACATCTACCAGGCCTCGTTCGTCACCTGGAACTTCGGCACCGGCTCCGCCATGTCCGTACTCCTGCTGCTGTTCCTGCTGGTGGTGACGGGCGTCTACCTCGCGCTCACCTCGCGCGGACGGAGGACCGCCGATGTCTAGCCACAGTTCGCCGATGGCGCCGCCGCGCTCCTTCATCTGGTCCCGGCGGATCTTCCTGACGCTGCTCACCGGCTTCGTGCTGATCCCGGTGTACGTGATGATCTCCAGCTCGCTGAAGCCGCTGGCCGACGTCACGGGCAAGTTCCGCTGGCTGCCCAGCGGGCTGACCATCCGCCCGTACATCGACATCTGGTCGACCGTGCCGCTCGCCCGGTACTTCATGAACTCGCTGGTCGTGGCGGGTGCGGCGACCGTGCTGTCGGTGGTGATCGCGGTCTTCTCGGCGTACGCCGTCAGCCGCTACAGCTTCCGCGGCAAGCGGGTCTTCACGGTCACCGTGCTGTCCACGCAGATGTTCCCGGGCATCCTCTTCCTGCTCCCGCTCTTCCTCATCTACGTCAACATCGGCAACGCCACCGGCATCGCCCTGTTCGGCTCGCGCGGCGGGCTGATCCTGACGTATCTGACCTTCTCCCTGCCGTTCTCGATCTGGATGCTGATCGGGTACTTCGACTCGGTGCCGCGCGACCTGGACGAGGCCGCCCTGGTGGACGGCTGCGGCCCGCTCGGCGCGCTGTTCCGGGTCGTGGTGCCGGCCGCGATCCCCGGCATCGTCGCGGTCGCCGTCTACGCGTTCATGACCGCGTGGGGCGAGGTGCTGTTCGCGTCGGTGATGACCAACGACACCACCCGGACCCTCGCCGTCGGCCTCCAGGGCTACTCCACGCTCAACGACGTGTACTGGAACCAGATCATGGCCGCCTCGCTGGTCGTCAGCGTGCCCGTGGTCGCCGGATTCCTGCTCCTCCAGCGCTACTTGGTCGCCGGGCTGACGGCGGGCGCCGTCAAGTGAGCGACTCCCCCCACTCCGAAAGGACCTCTGTGACCATCGACTTCGCCGCACTCCCGCACGACTTCCTGTGGGGCACGGCCACCGCGGCGTACCAGATCGAGGGAGCCGTCGCCGAGGACGGACGCGCGCCGTCGATCTGGGACACCTTCTCGCACACGCCCGGCAAGATCGCGAACAACGACAACGGTGACGTGGCCTGCGACCACTACCACCGCTGGCGCGAGGACATCGGCCTGATGCGCCAACTGGGCACCAACGCCTACCGGTTGTCGATCGCCTGGCCGCGCGTGGTGCCCGGCGGCGACGGCCCGGTCAACGCCAAGGGCCTCGCTTTCTACGACCAGTTGGTGGACGCCCTGCTGGAGGCGGGCATCACCCCGTCGGTCACCCTCTACCACTGGGACCTCCCGCAGGCCCTCCAGGACCGGGGCGGCTGGCCGGAGCGGGAGACGGCCGAGCACTTCGCCTCGTACGCCTCCGTCGTGGCCGAACGCCTCGGCGACCGCGTCTCCCACTGGGCCACCCTGAACGAGCCCTCCTGCTCGTCCTGGATCGGCCACCTGGAAGGCAAGATGGCGCCGGGCTGGACGGACCTGACGGCCGCGGTCCGCACCTCGTACCACCTGCTGCTGGGCCACGGCCTCGCCGTCCAGGCGATCCGCGCCGCCGCCCCGGACGCCCAGATCGGCATCGTCAACAACCTCTCCACCGTGTACGCGGCCACCGACCGCGAGGAGGACATCCAGGCCGCCCGCCGGCACGACGGCCACGTCAACCGCTGGTGGCTCGACCCGATCCACGGCCGCGGCTTCCCGGCCGACATGCAGGAGGTCTACGGCGTCGAACTCCCCGAGCAGCCGGGCGACTTGGAGACCATCGCCGCGCCGCTGGACTGGCTCGGCCTGAACTACTACTTCCCGGCCACCGTCGCCGACGACCCGCGCGGCCAGGCGCCTCGCGTCCGCTCGGTCCGCCGCCTCGGCGTGCCGCGCACGGGGATGGACTGGGAGGTGGACGCGAGCGGCATCGAGACCCTGCTGCTCCGGCTCACCGAGGAGTACGGCGCCCGCAAGCTGTACGTCACCGAGAACGGCTCCGCCTACCCGGACGTCGTACGGCCCGACGGCACCGTCGACGACCCGGAGCGCCAGGACTACCTGGAGAAGCACCTGGCCGCCTGCGCCTCGGCCGCCCGCAAGGGTGCCCCGCTGGCGGGCTACTTCGCCTGGTCGCTGCTGGACAACTTCGAGTGGGCCTACGGCTACGAGAAGCGGTTCGGTCTGATCCACGTCGACTACAAGACGCAGGTCCGCACGATCAAGGGCACCGGACACCGGTACGCCGACCTCGTGCGGACGCATCGCAGCCAGGCGCAGCGGGCCGCCTGACGGTCTCGGCGGCGGGCACGGTGGACGTGGGTGCGGGAGCCCACGGCCACCGTGCCGGGTCGGCGGATCTCCTCGGGCGGCCGGGACGATCGATCCCCCTGTGTGTACAGACTCCCAAGTCTGTCATGAGCACGTCATCAAGACCCCCAGCTCAACCCCGCCTCATTCCCCTCTCATCCCCAGCTCAAGGGAGAGCCGCATGAGATCCCGCACCTTATTGGCCGCCCTGGCCGCCGTCGCCCTGCTGTCCGCGACCCCGGCCCTCGCCGCCCCCGCCCCGGAGGCCGCCGCGGCGGCGGCCACCTGGGACACCGACCGCGCCGGCACCGCCTACACCGCGAACCCGGCCGCCGTCACCGCCTCCGGCAGCGAGAACGCCGGCACCGCCCCCGGCCTCGCCTTCGACGGCAACGGCGCCACCCGCTGGTCCAGCAACTTCGCCGACGACGCCTGGATCCGCATCGACCTCGGCGCGACCATCCGCGTGGACCGCGTCACCCTGGACTGGGAGGCCGCGTACGGCAAGCGGTACGTCCTGGAGGTCTCGAAGAACGGCACGGACTGGACGCCCTTCTACACGGAGACGGCCGGCACCGGCGGCTCGATCACCGCGAACACGTACCCGCAGGAGGCGACAGGCCGTTACGTCCGCATGCGCGGCCTCGAACGCGCCACGCCCTACGGCTACTCGCTCTACTCGTTCAGGGTCTACGGCGGCGAACCGGCCCCCGCGTCCACGACCCGCAGCAACCTCGCCCTGAACCACCCGGCGTACACGAACTACTACCAACACTCGGGCAATTCACCGGCGTTCCTCACCGACGGCGGCTGGCCCGCCAACCTCAAGGACGACGCGACCCGTTGGTCCAGCGACTGGAACGCCGACCGCTGGGTCTCGGTCGACCTGGGCGCCACCTCGACCATCTCCTCGGTGGACTTCTACTGGGAGGCGGCCTACGCCGTCGACTACCAACTCCAGGTCTCCGACGACAACCGCACCTGGCGCACGGTCTACCAGCCCTCGGCCGCGGACGTGGCAGCCCGCCGCGCCGACATCAAGTCACCGTCCGAGGCCACGGGCCGCCACGACACGGTCACCCTCTCCACCCCGGCCACCGGCCGCTACGTCCGCATGCTCGGCAAGGAGCGCCGCAGCTTCTACAACCCGGCCCCCGCCACCGCCCAATTCGGCTACTCCCTCTACGAGTTCCAGGTCTGGGGCACGGGCGGCAGCGCGGCGGCGGCCTACCCGGCGCTGCCCGGCGAGCAGTCGGGCACGTACCAGACCGCGTTCTTCGACGACTTCACCGGCACGAGCCTGGACCGCTCCAAGTGGCGTGTGGTCAGGACGGGTTACGAAATGGGCCCGGTCAACGGAGAATCCCAGGCGTACGTCGACTCCACGAACAACATCGTCACGCAGAACGGCAGCCTGCTGCTCAAGTCCAGGTACTGCAACGACTGCACCCAGACACCCGCCGGGACCTACGACTTCACCTCCGGCCGCATCGACACCAACACCAAGTTCGACTTCACCTACGGCCGGGTCAGCGCCCGCATGAAACTCCCGGTCGGTGACGGCTTCTGGCCCGCCTTCTGGCTGCTCGGCAGCAACGTCGACGACACCTCGGTCTCCTGGCCGGCCTCCGGCGAGACCGACATCATGGAGAACATCGGCTACCCGGACTGGACGAGCACCGCATTGCACGGCCCCGGCTACTCGGCCGACGGCAACATCGGCGCCCGCCAGACCTTCCCGAACGCCGGCAGGGTCGACCAGTGGCACACATACGCGGTCGAATGGACGCCCACCGGAATGCGCTTCTACGTCGACGACGTCCTCGTCCAGGAGACGACCCGCAACAAACTGGAGTCGACGCGCGGGCAGTGGGTCTTCGACCACAACCAGTACGTCATCCTCAACCTGGCCCTCGGCGGGGCGTACCCCGCCGGCTGGAACCAGGTGACGACCCCCTACTGGGGCCTGCCGCAGTCCAGCGTGGACAAGATCGCGGCCGGGGGAGTGCAGGCGGAGGTGGACTGGGTGCGGGTGGAGCAGAAGCGGTAGCCCACCGGTCCGCCTGACATGTGGTCAGCAGTCCCTGAACTCCGGTGACTGGTTCAGGACCTGCGAGCGGACCGACGTGAACTTCGCGTACGACTCCCCGTCCAGCGACTCCGGTCGGAACGCCGCCACCCGGTGGCAGTTCTGGAAGGCGAGGGTCACCCCGAAGTGGCGTTCCAGGCTGCCTCGGATGGCGTCGCTGGCGAGGGCCCGCAGCAACTGGCCGCGCTCCCGTTCCGACGGGGGCGCGGTCTGGTTGTCGGTGAACTCGGCAGTGCCGGCGCGCAGTTCGGTCGCGAGGCCGGCGATCAGGTCGTAGGCGTACGGGAGGGACGTGCGGACCGTGTCCACGAAGTCCGCCTCGCGGATGTCACCGTTCTCGGCTTCGGCGAGGAGCTTCGGGGAGACGTCGAGAGACATGAAGAGGGGTGTCCTGTCGGGTAGTTGGTGAGTGAGTGAGTGAGTGAGTGGGGGGTGTGGTGGGGTCAGGCCAGTGCGGGCGGGCCCGGTACGAAGTCCGGGTCCACCTGGGCGGCCAGGTCCAGGCCCGTCGCCCGGTCCGCCCATGCGCGCGCGTTGCGCAGGTGGAAGTCGACGGCGTGGCGGTGCAGGGTCGGCCAGTCCTTGGGGCGGGCGTCGACGGTCTCGCGCAGGACGTTCAGGGCGTGGCGGTTGTGGGGTTCCAACTCGCCCCGTGCGCGGCCCTGTTCGGCGGAGCGCACCCAGGGGGACTGGACCAGGTGGGTCAGGAGGTCCTCGCCCACCTCCTCCTTGAGGAAGAGCAGGTCGTCCTCGCCCGTCACCTTGTTGCCGACGACCGCGATCCGGACGCCGAACTCCCGGGCGTGGTCGCGGTACTGGCGGTAGACGGAGACGCCCTTGCGGGTGGGTTCGGCCACCAGGAAGGTCAGGTCGAAGCGGGTGAAGAGGCCGGAGGCGAAGGCGTCGGCGCCCGCGGTCATGTCGACGACTACGTATTCGCCGGGGCCGTCGACCAGATGGTTCAAGTACAGCTCCACCGCGCCGAGTTTGGAGTGGTAGCAGGCCACCCCGAGGTCGCTTTCCTCGAACTCGCCCGTCGCCATCAGCGGGACCTCACCCGCCCGGACCACGTGCCGGGCGTGCACCTCGTCGTCGCCGAGCAGGCGCAGCAGGCGTGAGCCGCGCCCCGGTGGGGTGGTCTTGATCATGGCCTCGCGGGAGGCGATGCGGGGATTGGTCCCGCGCAGGAACTCCTTCAGCTCGCCCAGGTGGGCGCCCAGGGGAGGGGCGGTGACCGGTTCGGTGTCAGGGGCCAGCGCCGCGGCGAGGTGCTGGTTGATGTCGCCGTCGATGGCGAGCACGGGCGCGCCGGAGCGGGCCAGATGGCGGGCGAAGAGGGCCGACAGGGTCGTCTTGCCGCTGCCGCCCTTCCCGACGAAGGCGACCCGCACTACCGGACCGCGTTTTTGAAAATGAATGTCATGTGGGTAGGTTTTAGGGGCTGGCCGCGAGGCTGTCAAATCGAGTCGATCAAGCTCCGAAGGGCTAATGCATATGATGTGCAAGTGCTTGACTACTGCATCAGGGCGGCGCGCCCGGACGACCTCGACGGTGCGCGAGCCGTGATGCTCGACACCGTCTACCGCGACTTCGGCACCGGCTATGTGCCGCGCTGGCACGGCGACATCATCGACCCGGCCGCCGCCTACCTCGCCCCCGCCCGCCACACCCTCCTGATCGCGACCGACCCGGCAGACGGCACCGTCGTGGCCACCGGCGCCCTCGACTCCCGCGGCCCGGCCCACCCGCCGAACCCGCGCCCTCTCGCCGAGCGCTACCCCTCCGGCGAGACCGCCCAACTGCGCCGGATCTACGTCCGTCCGGACCACCGCCGACGCGGCCTCGCCCGGCGCCTGGTCGACGAACTGCTCGCGTTCGCCGCCGCCGACGGCGGCTACCGCGCCGTGTATCTGCACACGGATCCGGCCGTTCCCGGCGCCGAACCCTTCTGGCGGTCGCTCGGCAAGGTCGTGCTCGACGAGCGCGCGGAGCCGGACGGCGGCCAGGGGATCATCCACTTCGAGATACCGATGGGTCGGTAGACGCACCGTGCACCGTTTTCGACTTCTGCTCGCTCTCCTCCTCGCCCCGGCCCTGACCGGCTGCTTCGCCTCCGGCGGCGCCGACGAGTCGTCCGGCGACGCGAAGGAAGGCTCGCGGCTGCGGGTCGCCCTCGCCTTCCCGCCCGCCGAGAACCTCTCCCCGTACGGCGCCGACGCCACCATCCTCAGCCGCCTCGGCATCACCGAGAGCCTGACCGCCCTGGACGCCAACGGCGCCGCGGCCCCCGCCCTCGCCGCCTCCTGGCGCCGCGAGGACGACCGCAGTTGGCTGTTCACCCTGCGCGAGGCCACCTTCCAGGACGGCACGGACGTCACCCCGGCCGCCGTCGCCGCCTCCCTCACCCACGCCACCGAGGCGAAGCCCGCCCCCGCGGCCCTCTCCGGCGTCACCCTCAAGGCCGAGCCCGACGGCGACACCGGCGTACGGATCACCACGGACAAGCCCGACCCCGTACTGCCCCTGCGCATGTCCAGCCCGAGCCTCGCCGTCCTGTCGACGAAGGCCTACGGCAAGGCAGGCGCCGTCGATCTGGCAGGCACCGCGACCGGCCCCTTCGAACTCACCGACGTCACCGGCGCCACCGCCGCGACCCTCGACCGCTTCGACGACTACTGGGGCGGACGGGCCCAAGCCCCGGGCGTGGACGTGAAGTTCATCGCCGACGGCACCGCGCGCGCCGCCGCCCTGCGCACCGGACAGGCCGACCTCGCCGAGGCGATCCCCGTCGCGCAGGCCGCCACTCTCGACCGGGCGACCCGCGAGGAGACGGCCACCACCCGCACCACCAGCCTGCTCCTCAACAGCGACTCGGGCCCCTTCAAGGACCCGCAACTGCGGGCCGCCGCGCGCGAGTCCGTCGACACCGGTGCGCTCGCCGACGGCGTCTACGAAGGACACGCGGACCCTGGAGCCGGCATCTACGGCCCCGCCGTCACCTGGGCCGAGGGCAAGCGGAAGCGGCCGGCGGACCGGACCGATACCGCTTCACCCAAGGGCGCGAAGATCACCCTCGCCACGTACGACAACCGGCCCGAACTCCCCGAAGTCGCGCAGGTGTTGAAGCAGCAGCTGGAGAAGGCCGGGTTCCGGGTCGAGCTGGAGGTGCGTGAGTACTCGCGGCTGGAGAGCGACGCGCTGGACGGGAAGTTCGACGCCTTCGTGCTCGCTCGCAACACCCTGGTCGACACCGGTGACCCGGTCGCCGTGCTGGCCAGCGACTTCACCTGCGACGGTGGCTACAACCTGGCGCTGCTGTGCGACAAGGACGTCGACCGGGCCGTCGCCGAGGCCGAGGGCGTCAGCGACACCGCGCAGCGGCAGGACGCGGCGATGGCGGCCGAGGCGGCGATCCTCGGCACCGATGCCGTCGTCCCCCTGGTCCACCAGCGGATCATCACGGGCGTCGGCGCCTCGGTCCGCGGCGCGCTGCTCGACCCGTACGAGCGCACTCTCGTCGGCACCGGCACGCGGCGCTGACGGATGCGGCACCGAGTGATCGCGCTGCTGTGGCGCGCCGGTCTCGCGGCCGCGCTGGTGTGCGGGATCGGTCTGCTGCCCTGGCTCGCGCGCACCGACCCCGCGCTCACCGTGCTCAAGGCGCGCTCGGCCGACCGCGACCCCACGCCCGAGGTGCTGGACGCGATACGGGCCCAACTCGGCCTCGCGGACGGCCCGTTGGTGCTCCTCGGGCGGTGGGTCGGCGGGCTGTGGCGCGGGGACGCGGGCCGGTCCTGGATCTCCGGGACCGAGGTCGCGCCCGCCGTGCTCCAGGCGCTCGGCGCGTCCCTGCTGCTGATGGCGGTCGCGCTCGCCGTCGCGGTCGTCACGGCCGGACTGGTCTGTGCGCCCACCCTCAACCGGCGGGGGCGCAGGGGGCGTTCGACCGGTGGCGGTTCCGCCGTCCTCGCCGCGCTGCCCGAGTTCCTCACCGCGTCGGTCCTCGCGACCGTCGTCGGCGTGCAGTTGGGCTGGCTGCCCGCGCTCGGCTGGTACGGACCCCAATGGACCGTGCTGCCCGCGCTCGCCCTAGGCCTGCCCGCCGGGGCCGTGCTCGGACGGCTCCTCGACGACCTGCTGCCCAGTGCCTTCGCCGAACCGTGGGCGCTGGCCGCCGCCGCGCGCGGACTCCCGAACCGGCGTATCGCGTGGCAGGCCGTACGCCGCTGTCTGCCCGGACTCCTGCCCAACGCGGGCCTGTTCGTGGTCGGCATCACCGGCGGCTCCGTCGCGGTGGAGCAGATCTTCGACATCCCCGGCCTCGGCCGCACCACCCTCCAGGCCGCCCTCGCCCAGGACCTCCCCGTCCTCCAGGCCGGCACCCTGCTCCTCCTCCTGCTCGCCGCCGCCTCCACGTGCGCGGCCCGGCTAGCCGCCCGCCTCCTGATCGGCCCCGCCCTGCACGACGGCACCCTCCCCTCCCTGCACCGCCCGACCCCACCCGCCCGCACGGTCCAGCCCCTTCTCTACGCCGGTGTCCTGCTCGGTGTCGTCGGGCTCGGCCTGCCTCGCGACCCGCTCGCTCTCGACACGAGCCGGCGCCTCCAACCCCCGTCCTGGACCCACCCGTTCGGCACGGACGCGCTCGGCCGGGACGTGCTCGCGCGGGTCGCCCACGGAGCCCTCGACACCCTGCTCCTCGCCCTCGCGATCGGCGCGGTCGCCCTGCTCGCCGGCGTACTGCTCGGGCTCGTGCCGCGGCTGTCCGGGCCGCTCGTCGACACCGTCAACGCCGTGCCGCCGGTCCTCGGTGCGCTCCTCGTCACCGCTGTCGCGGGGAGCGGTGCCGGTACGCCCGCGCTCGCCGTCGGAGTCGTGGCCTGGGCGCCGCTCGCCACGCACACCTCGGCGCTGCTGCGGCAGGAACGGGCCGCGCTGCACATCACCGCGACCCGCGGTCTCGGCGCGGACCGCCGGTATCTGCTCCGGCACGAACTGCTGCCCGCCGTCCTGCCGTCCGTCACCCGGCACGCCCTGCTGCGCCTGCCGGGCATCGCCCTCGCGCTCGCCTCGCTCGCCTTCCTCGGCCTGGGTGCCCAGCCGCCCGACCCGGAGTGGGGCCTCCTCCTCGCCGAGAACCAGCCCTATGCCGAGCGCGCCCCCTGGGCCGTCCTCGCACCGGCCGCCGCACTCGCCGTCCTCGGTGCGCTGGCGGTGAGCGCGGCTGGGGGAGTGCGGTGGCCGCGACGCCGTAAAGCGATTCTTTCCATCGTCGAACAACCGGCGCGGACAAGGGAGTTGGTGGGCGCCGAGTGACGGTGCCGTCGGTCGGACTACGGAAGGCGGAGAGCCGCGCCAGGCTCACGCCCCTCCTGAGACTCCTGATCCTCACTCAACTCGCCTTCAACATCGGCTTCTTCGCCGTGCTGCCCTTCCTGTCGGAGCATCTGGGGCAGGCGATGGGGATGGCGGGCTGGCTGGTCGGGTTCGTGCTCGGGCTGCGGACCTTCAGTCAGCAGGGGCTGTTCGTGGTGGGCGGGGCGCTGGCGGACCGGTACGGGATCCGGCCGGTGGTGCTGGCGGGGTGTGTGCTGCGGATCGCCGGTTGCGGGTGGCTCGGGTACGCGGGGGAGACCTGGTCGGTCGTCGGGGCAGTCCTGCTGATCGGCTTCGCAGCAGCCCTGTTCTCGCCGGCCGTGGAGTCCGAAGTAGCCCGGCAGGCGGTGCTGTTGGAGCAGACGGGCGGTGGTTCCCGTACCCGTGTCCTCGCGTTGTTCACGGTCGCCGGACAGGCGGGTGCCTTCGTCGGGCCGTTGCTGGGCGCGCTGTTGCTAGCGGTGGACTTCCGGGCCGTATGCCTCGCGGGTGCAGGGATCTTCGTCCTCGTACTCGCGGGCCACGCATGGCTGTTGCCGCAGCACATCCCCGGCCGCGCACGGACTCGCCTCAAGGGCGGCCTACCCCTGCTCCTGCGCAACCGCCGCTTCCTGGCGCTGTGTTGTGCCTACGGCGCCTATCTCCTCGCCTACAACCAGCTGTACCTCGCCCTGCCCGCCGAGGTGGAACGCGCTGTGGGCTCACAGGCGCCCCTGGCCTGGCTGTTCGCGCTGTCGTCCCTGCTCGTGGTGACGGCCCAACTCCCCGTCACGGGTTGGGCATCGACGCGCCTGACCCTGCGCAAATCCATGGCGACGGGCCTGTCCCTCATCGCGACCGGCTTCGCCCTCGTGGCCGCGGCCCGCCCCGCCGACGCGACCGGCCCAACGGCACTGCTCCCCGCCGCCGGCTTCGTCGCCCTCCTCACCCTCGGCCAGATGCTCATCGCCCCGGCCGCCCGGTCCTGGCTCCCCGACCTCGCCCAGGACGACCGACTCGGCCTCTACACAGGGGCGTTGTCCTCGGTCTCCGGTCTCATCGTCCTGGCAGGCAGCTCAGCGACGGGCTTGCTCCTGGACGCGGGGTTGCCACCGGCGGTGCCGTGGGTGGTGTTGGCGGTGGTGCCGGTTGCGGCGATCGGGGTGTTGCCGCGGAGGTGAGGGAGCGGTCGCTGTCGCCGTCCGGCGGCCGACGTGCCCTCCGGTCGGGTCGGGCCGGCGGCTCCTGTCGGGTTCGCTGTCCGTCGGCGTGGACCTCGTCCGGGTTCCCGGTCGTGCCCCGCCGAGGTCGGTCGTGCTCGGGGCGCTCGCTGAGCCTGAGCGTCTCGAGTGGAGGGTGGCCTCGGTCGGATGTCGAGTTTCCGGCCGACGGCCTCCGCCGTCGCTTCAGGAGCTGACCGTCTCCCGCTCGCGCTCCGGCTCACGCTCCGCCGCCAGTTCCAGCATTTCCTCGACCTCGCCGTCCTGGACGCGGGAGTTGCGGTGGAGCCAGATGATGTCGCGGCCGAAGGACCAGGTGAGGAGGGCCAGGGCGAGGGCCGTGACCGCGAAGGTCGGGGTGTAGGGGAGGTAGCCCGAGGCCGCGACCAGGAGGAAGACGCCCTGGAGGGCGGCGACCGTCTTGCGGGCCGTGCTCGGGGGGAGCGGGGCGTTCAGCCAGGGCCAGACGCGGGCCGCGGCGACGAAGGCGTAGCGCATGGCGCCGATCAGCATGACCCAGGGGCCCAGGCTCATGGAGACGTAGATGCTGAGCACCAGGATCAGGAAGGCGTCGACCTCCATGTCGAAGCGCGCGCCCAGCGGGGTCGAGGTGTTGGTGGCGCGGGCGACCTTGCCGTCCACACCGTCGAGGATCAGCGCGACGGCCGTGAGGCCGACGAAGAGTGTGACCGGCGGGGAGCTCTCGAAGGAGTCCGCGACCAGGGCGGTCACACCGCCCACCAGAGTCGCCCGGCCGAGGGTCACCCGGTTGGCCGGGCCGAAGGACCGCGGTCGGCTCCGATGCAGTGCCCGCGAGAGCACCGCCCAGGTGGCGACGGCGAAGACGAGGCCGGTCAGCCAGCCCGCCGGCCCCATGCCGATCGCCGTACCGAGCAACACCAGCAACAGGATCTGCAGACCCGCTCCCACAGCGGTCTCCTGCTGGACCAGCCTTGCGTCGTATGTGTTGTTCAGGGCCACCGCATACCCTCCGGCCAAGTGACAAGTGGATCAACGCCGCGTACTGTGCGCGGCCTGTGCACACCTCGGTACGTGCACCACTTCCCGATCGTTCAGGAGGAGGCCGGATGAACCGCATCGGCCGTGCGTTCTGGCTCAGCCGTCCGGGTCAAGGAGAGCTGCGGGACGTGGACCTGCCCGAACCCGCGGTAGGTGAGGTTCTGGTGCGTTCGCTCTACTCCGGAGTCAGCCGCGGCACCGAGACCCTGGTCTTCCGCGGCGGCGTCCCCGAGAGCCAGCACGCGGTGATGCGGGCCCCCTTCCAGGAGGGCGACTTCCCCGCTCCCGTGAAGTACGGCTACCTGAACGTGGGCGTGGTGGAGGAGGGGCCCGAGGAACTCGTGGGGCGCACGGTGTTCTGTCTGTATCCCCACCAGACGCGGTACGTCGTCCCCGCCACCGCCGTCACCGTCGTACCGGAGACCGTGCCCGCCGAACGCGCCATCCTCGCCGGCACCGTCGAGACCGCCGTCAACGCCCTCTGGGACGCGAGCCCCATGATCGGCGACCGGATCGCCGTGGTCGGCGGCGGCATGGTCGGCTGCTCGGTGGCCGCCCTGCTCGCCAGGTTCCCGGGCGTACGCGTGCAACTGGTCGACGCCGACCCGGCGCGCGCAGAGATCGCAAAGGCACTCGGCGTCGACTTCGCCCTGCCCGCCGACGCACTCGGCGACCGCGACCTCGTCGTGCACGCCAGCGCCACCGAACAGGGCCTGGCCCGCTCACTGGAACTGCTCGCCGCCGAAGGCACCGTCGTGGAGCTGAGCTGGTACGGCGACCGGAGTGTGAGCCTCCCGCTCGGCGAGGCCTTCCACTCCCGCCGGTTGACCATCCGCGCCAGCCAGGTCGGCACCGTCTCCCCGGCCCGCGCGAGCCGCAGCTACGCCGACCGGCTCGCCCTCGCACTCGACCTGCTCGCCGACCCGGCGCTCGACGCGCTCATCACGGGGGAAAGCGCGTTCGAAGAGCTGCCCGAGGTGCTGCCGAAGCTGGCAGAGGGAGTCATTCCGGCCCTCTGTCACCGGATCCGGTACCCCTGACCTGAGAAAAGAGTGAGAGTGGGCTGAACGGGGGGAACCGAAGAGCCGTAGTAGACGGTATCCCCGGGCAGCCAACGGCCGGGGGACCAGACGTGCCGCACCTGGAGGGTCGTCCGTTGTTCAGTGTCACCGTCCGCGATCACATCATGATCGCCCACAGCTTCCGCGGTGAGGTCTTCGGACCCGCGCAGCGCCTGCACGGAGCGACGTTCCTGGTGGACGCCACATTCCGGCGCGAGCAGCTGGACGACGACAACATCGTCGTCGACATCGGTCTGGCCACGCAGGAACTCGGCGCCGTCGTCAGCGAGCTGAACTACAGAAACCTCGACAACGAGCCCGAGTTCGCCGGGATCAACACCTCGACGGAGTTCCTGGCCAAGGTCATCGCCGACCGGCTCGCCGAGCGGATCGAGAAGGGCGCGCTGGGCGAAGGCGCCCGGGGCATCGCCGCGATCGCCGTCTCCCTGCACGAGTCGCACATCGCGTGGGCGAGTTACGAGCGTGCCCTGTGACCGACACGACCGTGGACCGTGCGCGGCTCGGCTATGTGCCGCTGCAGCAGTCCGCCCCGAGGAAGAACGTAGAGATCCTGCCGATGTCTTTGCGCTCCGTGCACTTCGTGATGCCGGGCGGTGTCGACGACCCGGCCGTGCCGAGCGGCGGCAACGCCTATGACCGGCGCGTGAGTCTGGACCTGGCCGGTTTCGGCTGGCAGGTCCACAAGCACGCCGTGGACGGCGGCTGGCCCCGGCCCGACGCCGGCGCCCGGGCCGAACTCGCCCGTACGCTGCGGGAGCTGCCCGACGACTCGATCGTCCTGCTGGACGGCCTGGTCGCCTGCGGTGTCCCCGAGATCGTCATCCCCGAGACGGAGCGGCTCCAGCTCGCCGTCCTCGTGCACCTTCCGCTCGGCGACGAGCGCGGGCTCGACCCGGCGGTCGCCGCCGAGCTGGACGCCCAGGAACGTGACGTCCTGCGGGCCGTCCCCGCGGTGATCGCCACCAGCGACTGGGCGGTGCGCCGCCTGGTCTCCCACCACGGCCTGGCCCCCGAGCGCGTCCATGTCGCCGCCCCCGGCGCCGACATCGCGCCCCTCGCCTCCGGCACCGACGGCGTCTCGCGGCTGCTGTGCGTCGCCTCGGTCACCCCGCGCAAGGGGCAGCACCGGCTGGTCGAGGCCCTGGCCGCGGCGGCCGACCTGCCCTGGAGCTGCGTCTGCGTCGGCGGGCTCGCCCAGGACCCCGAGTACGTCGCCCGGCTGCGCACCCTGATCGCCGAGCACGGCCTCCAGGACCGCATCCACCTCGCGGGACCGCAGGCCGGCGCCGAACTCGACGCCACCTACGCCGCCGCCGACCTCATGGTCCTCACCTCCTACGCGGAGACCTACGGCATGGCGGTCACCGAAGCACTCGCGCGCGGCATCCCGGTGCTCGCCACCGACGTCGGCGGACTGCCCGAGGCGGTCGGCCGCGCCCCCGACGGCGGGGTGCCCGGCATCCTCGTCCCGCCGGAGGACCCCGCCGCACTCGCCGTCGAACTGCGCGGCTGGTTCGGTGAGGCCGACGTACGACGCCGGCTGAAGGCCGCTGCCAGGGGCCGGCGGGCCGCCCTGGACGGCTGGGCGACCACCGCCCGCTCTCTCGCCGGAGTACTGGGCCGGCTTCCCAGCGAACCCAGGAGGGCCGCATGAACAGGACGGCACAGGCGAGCGGGAGGATTCCGGCCCAGCCCGGCCCCCGAGAGGCTCGTATCGCAGGGTCGGCGCGGCAGGAGCGGGGTGTCGGAATGCAGGACATGAACGCTGTGGTGACCGAGGAGGCGCAAGCCGTTCCGGTGAACGTGAGCGACGCGGTGACCGGACCTCAGGAGCCGGGTGCCGTGATCCCCGGCGCCGGGCCCAGCTCCCGCCCCGGCGAGCGCGCCACCGTACGGCTGCGGGAGACCGGGCCCGAGGAGCCGCCGCGCTACGCGCCCGAGTGGCTGGAGCTGCGCGAGCCGGCGGACGCCGACGCGCGGGCCCACGACCTGCTCGACCCGCTGCGCATCCGGCTCGCCAACCTGCCGGGCAAGGCAGGGCTGGTCATCCACGACCTCGGCTGCGGCACCGGCTCCATGGGCCGCTGGCTTGCGCCCCGGCTCGACGGGGCCCAGCACTGGATCCTGCACGACCGCGACCCCTACCTGCTGCACTTCGCGGCCGTCGCCTCCCCGAGGTCGGCCGCCGACGGCAGCCGGGTCACCGTCGAGACCCGCCGCGGCGATGTCGCCCGGCTCACCCCGGACGCCCTCCGCGGTGCCTCCCTGGTGACGGCCTCCGCACTCCTCGACGTCCTCACCCGCGAGGAGATCGAGACCCTCGCGGACGCCTGCACGGGTGCCGGCTGCCCGGCCCTGCTCACGCTCTCCGTCGCCGGACGCGTCGAACTCACCCCGTCCCACCCGATGGACGCGGAGATCGCCGAGGCGTTCAACGCCCACCAGCGCCGGGACGGACTGCTCGGTCCGGACTCGGTGACGGTGGCCTGCGAGGCGTTCTCCGAACGCGGCGCGACGGTACGCCTGCACTCCAGCGCCTGGCGCCTGGGCCCCGCGGAGTCCCAGCTGACGGCCCAGTGGCTGCGCGGCTGGGTCGGTGCGGCCGTCGAACAGCGACCCGATCTCGCCGCTCGTGCAGAACGGTATCTGCAGGACCGACTGGCCGCCTGCGAGGCCGGTGAGCTGCACGTCGTGGTCCACCACAGCGACCTCCTGGCGCTGTCCCGGCCGACCGGGAGCGCGGCATGAGCGTGGAGACGGTACGGGCACACGTGGTCCGGCGCGAGCCGACCACCGAGCGCAAGCGACGGACCGGCAAGGGCGTGCCGGGCGGCGAGATGTCCCGTGTGCGGAGCAACGCGCAGGTCGAGCGCGTCGGGGCCGTGGCCCTGGCCGACCGGCCCCGGCTCGTGCCCGGCCCGCCCGCCGGTGCCGCCGTCTCCAAGGACCGTATCGGCGTCATCGTCACCGCCGCCCGGACCGACGCGACCGCGCGGCCGGCCTGGTGGCGGCGGGCGGTGGCGCGGGTCAACTCCCGTGCCGTGCGGACCCACTTCGGGACCGTCGCCGGTGTCGCCATCCTCGCCGCCCTGCTGTGGAAGCTGGGCACGGGGGTGTTCCTGGACGGGCTGCGGCGCATCGACGGGCCGACGCTGCTCATCGCGCTCGCGATCGGCGTGGCCACGACCGTGCTCAGCGCCTGGCGCTGGGCACTGGTCGCCCGCGGACTGCGGATCACGCTCCCGCTCGGTCCGGCCGTCGCGGACTACTACCGCTCACTGTTCCTGAACGCGGCCCTGCCCGGCGGCGTCCTGGGCGATGTGCATCGCGCGGTGCGGCACGGGCAGAGCGCCGGCGACATGGGCCGCGGTGTCCGCTCCGTCGTCCTCGAACGGGCCGCGGGACAGGTCGCGTTGACGGTGATCGGCGGAGTGATCCTGCTGACCATGCCGTCCCCGGTGCTCGCCGAGACCCGGCACTTCGTGCCCCTGGTCGGGCTGGCCCTGGTCGGCGCGCTCGCCGTCGTCCTCGCCCTGCGGATGAACCGCGCGCCCTCCGCCACCCCCTCCCGCCGCGGCCGGGCCGTGCGCGCCACGCTCGCCGAGGCCCGCGAGGCACTGCTGTCCCGCCGCAACGCACCGGGCGTCGTCGTCTCCTCCGTGCTCATCCTGGCCGGCCACATCGCGATGTTCGTGCTCGCCGCCGAGGTCGCCGGATCCGACGCCTCCGTCGCCGCCCTGCTGCCGATCGCCGTGCTCGCGCTGGTCGTCATGGGGCTCCCGCTGAACGTCGGCGGCTTCGGCCCCCGCGAAGGCGCCACCGCCTGGGCGTTCAGCGCCGCGGGCCTCGGCGCCAGCACCGGACTCGCCGTCTCCGTCATCTACGGCGTCCTCAGCTTCGTAGCCGCTCTGCCGGGCCTCGCCGTGCTCGTCGCGCGCTGGTACACCGGCCTGCGCGCGGGTTCCGGGACACCCCCCACGGTCCCGGACCCCGCCGCCGACTACCCGCGCCCGTCCGCCGAGGTGAGCAGCGAGAAATACGCGCCGAAGGAATCCGCGAGGCTCGCGAGGAGTTCCTTCCCCTTTTCCGCGGAGCCCAGCGAGGGGCGTCCGATGACACCCGAATCAGTATAGCCGGACATACCGAGGGTGAGCAGATGACGTCGGTCGTCGGCAACGAAATCGGAGGTCTCGTAACCGGGTCGAAGGAATTCGGGGTGAGTGTGCAGAAGGATGGAGGTCTCGATTTCTCCCGCATGCATGTCGGTCAGCGGCGAGGTGGCCACGCCCGCCCGCCGCAGCGCCTCGTCCCAGTCCTCCACGGCCGGGAACAGCGCCATCCGCTCGCCGCGGGCGGAGGATTCCTGGACGACGTTGCCCAGCACGTAGTTCCCGCCGTGCCCGTTGACCACCACCAGGGCCTCGACACCGGAGCGGCGGAGCGAGGCCGCGATGTCGCTCACCACCGCGTGCAGGGTGGTCGAGGAGATGCTGACGGTCCCGGGCCAGGCCGCGTGCTCGTGCGAGCAGGCGACCGTCACCGGAGGAAGGAGGTGCACCGGGTACGCCGCCGCGATCTCGCGGGCCACGGCACAGGCGACCAATGTGTCGGTCGCCAGCGGAAGGTAGGGACCGTGCTGCTCGAAGCTGCCCACGGGAAGGACGGCCACCTGCGTTGAGACACCCGCCGCCCTGGTCCGTACGTCATCCGTAGTGTCCGTCGGCACCAGACCGTATGCCGCCGCATGCGCGCCCGAACCACTCATTTCTTCACGGCCTTTCGTCTCTGTTTAGGAATCAGAATCATGACAGATAAAGTCGGCGTACTCGGCAAGAAGTCACCGCAGCGCACGGGCGTGGAACGTATCGTGAATGCGCCGCTGCCCACCGTGTACGGGCAATTTCGCGCGATCGGTTACATGGATCACGACCGCGGTGACGAGCAAGTGGCCCTTGTACACGGCGACATAGGCGCCGAACGTGTTCTTGTCCGGCTGCACTCCGAGTGCCTCACCGGTGACGCCTTCGGCTCCCAGCACTGCGAGTGCGGCGACCAACTCGCCTCCGCGCTGCGCGCCGTGGTCGCCGAAGGCAGCGGCATCGTCGTCTACCTCAGGGGCCACGAGGGCCGCGGCATAGGTCTGCTCGGCAAGTTGCGCGCGATGGCCCTGCAGGCCGAGGGACTGGACACGGTCGAGGCGAACCTCGCGCTCGGACTGCCGGTGGACGCCCGCGACTACGGTGTCGCCGCCGACATCCTGCACGACCTGGGCGTGAACTCCGTCCGCCTGCTCTCCAACAACCCGCGCAAGCGCGAGTCGTTGCTCGCACACGGCATCGACGTGGCCGAGACGGTCCCGCTGCTGATCCCGCCGTGCGAGAGCAACATCACCTACCTGCGCACCAAGCGGGAGCGGCTCGACCACATCCTGCCCCACCTGGACGCGGTGGCCCACCTGTCCTGAATACCGGCGCGGGGGCCCGGACAGGAAGAAGGGGTGACCGACCCCGACGACCCTCTGGAGGCTCGCCCGTGAAGACACAGGCCAGTGCCGTCGTGATCGGCGGCGGAGTGATGGGCGCGAGCGTCGCCTACCACCTCGCCGCCGCCGGTGTGCAGGACGTCGTCCTCGTCGAACGCGACGAACTCGCCTCCGGATCCACCTCGAAGGCCGCCGGCGGAGTGCGGGCGCAGTTCTCGGACGAGCTCAACATCCAGCTCGGCGCGCGCAGTCTGGAGGCGTTCGGGCGGTTCGAGGCGGAGACCGGGCACGACATCGGGCTGCACCGGGTCGGCTACCTCTTCCTGCTGTCGACGCCCGAGGAGGTCGCCTCCTTCGAGGCGGGCGTCCGGCTGCAGAACTCCCTCGGGGTGCCCAGCCGCATGATCACCCCGAAGGAGGCCCAGCGGCTCTCCCCGCTGATCACCACCGACGGCCTGCTCGCCGCCGCCTTCTCGCCGGACGACGGCCACTGCACCCCCGAGGCCGTCGTCCAGGGCTACGCCTCCGCCGCCCGCGCCCACGGCGCCCGCATCCTGCGGCACACCGCGGTCACCGGCATCGAACTGCACGGCGACCGCATCACCGCCGTCTCGACCACCCTCGGCCGCATCGCCACCGACACGGTGATCTGCACGGCCGGACCCTGGTCGAGGGCCGTGGGCGCGATGGTCGGCGTCGACCTGCCCGTACAGCCGCTGCGCCGCCAGATCGCCGTCACCGAACCGGTCCCGGACCTGCCGCCGGACCTTCCCATGACGATCGACTTCACCAGCAGCCTCTACTTCCACTCCGAGGGCCCCGGCCTGCTGCTCGGTATGTCCGACCCCGACGAACGGCCCGGCTTCGCCACCGACACCCATGACCGCTGGATCCCCGCCCTTTACGCGGCCATGGAGCGCCGGGCACCCGCCCTGCTCGACCTGCGCCGCACCGGCGGCTGGGCGGGCCTGTACGAGATCACCCCGGACCACAACGCCCTGATCGGCGAGGCGACTTCGGTCTCCCGCTTCCTTTACGCGACCGGGTTCTCCGGCCACGGCTTCCTGCAGGGACCCGCCGTCGGCGAGGTCGTCCGCGACCTGTACCTGGGCCGCGTACCCTTCGTGGACGTCCGTCCCCTGAGCGCCGGCCGGTTCGCGGCCGACGCCCCGCGCCCGGAGGCCAACCTCGTATGACCGAACTCCACCTGTGGCTGCGCCACGAGGACCGCGGCACCGAACGACGCACGCCGATCGTGCCGGCCGACGCCCGCCGGCTGCTCGCCGCCGGAGCGACGCTGACCGTGGAGGAGTCACCCCAGCGGATCTTCCCGATCGAGGAGTACGAGGCGGCCGGCTGCCGGATCGCGCCCACGGGATCGTGGGTCTCGGCGCCGACGGACGTCGTCGTCATCGGCCTCAAGGAACTCCCGGACGAACCGGCCGAGTTGAGCCATCGGCACATCTTCTTCGGCCATGCCTACAAGCGACAGCCGGGCGCCGAGGCCCTGTTGCGGCGCTTCGCCACCGGCGGCGGTGGCCTCTTCGACCTGGAGTACCTCGTCGACGAGGACGGCCGACGGCTCGCGGCCTTCGGCTTCTGGGCCGGCTACCTGGGCGCCGCCCTGGCCACGCTTCAGCACCGAGGCAGGCTCAAGGCGCCCCTGACGCCCACCTCCAAGGCGGAGTTGGACGAGACCCTGCGACCCGCCGCCGGGGACGCGGAGTTCACCGCCCTGGTGGTCGGCGCCCTGGGTCGCAGCGGCCGGGGCGCGCGCGTCGCTTTCTCCACGGCCGGCGTCGAGCCCACCGCCTGGGACCTCGCCGAGACCCGCGACCTGGACCGCGCGGCCCTGCTCGCCCACGACGTGATGGTGAACGCGGTCCTCGCCACCACCCCGGTCCCGCCCTTCCTGCGCGAGGCGGACCTCGACGACCCCGGCCGCCGCCTGCGCACCCTGTGCGACGTCACCGTCGACGTCGGCTCGCCCCTGAACGTCCTGCCGGTCTACGACCGCACCACCGAGTGGACAGACCCGGTCCGCAGGCTGCGCGAGGAACCCCCGCTGGAACTCATCGCCATCGACAACCTGCCCTCCCTGCTGCCGCTGGAGTCCAGCACCGACTTCTCCGCGGCCCTGCTGCCGCAGCTCCTGGAGTTCGGCGCGGGCGGACCATGGGGACGCGCGTTGGACCGCTTCCACCAGGCGGGCCGTGAACTGGGCATTCAGGAAGGGGAGTTCCGTCATGTCTGACCGGGTTCCGGCAAGTGGCACCGTGCACTGGGTCGGCGCGGGCCTGTCCACGGGCAGCGGTCTCGCCCGCCTCTGCGACACGGCCGAGCGGGTCATCCTGTGGCACCGCACCGAGGAGCGGGCCGCCGAGGCCCTCGACCGGCTCGGCCTCACCGGCCGCGCCGAACCCCGCGCCTACACGCTCCCCACGCTCACCGCCGAACTCGCCCCCGGCGACACCGTTGTATCGATGCTGCCCGCACCGGAGCACGCGGGCATCCTCGTCGCCTGCGTCGGGGCCCAGGCGCACTTCGCCTGCTCCAGCTATGTCTCCGACGCCGTCCTGGAACAGGTCCCCGAGGCGGCGAAGGCCGGTCTGGTCGTCCTCACCGAGGCCGGGCTCGACCCGGGCATCGACCACCTCTTCGCGCACAGCCTGGTCGCCCGCGCCAGGGAGGCGATCGGCGAGAGCACGACAGCCTCGTACGCCTTCACCTCCTACTGCGGTGGGATCCCCGCCGTGCCGAACGACTTCAGGTACCGCTTCAGCTGGGCGCCCGCCGGGGTCCTCAACGCGCTGCGCTCGCCCGCCCGTTACATCGAGGGCGGGAGCGAGACCGTCGCCGAGCGGCCCTGGGAGGTCACCCGGCGGCACCTGCTCGACGGGGAGGAGTTCGAGGTCTACCCCAACCGGGACAGCGTGCCCTTCGTCGAGCAGTACGGGCTGCCGGCGAGTTGGGAGGCGCGGTCCTTCGTGCGCGGGACGCTGCGTCTGGAGGGCTGGCTGACCGCCTGGGACGAGGTCTTCGAGGAGCTCAAGGGCGGGGACGACGAGCGGATCGCGGCCCTGGCACGGGAGTTGGCGGCCCGCTACCCGACCACGGACGCGGACCGCGACCGGGTCGTCCTCGCTGTCTCGCTCGATGTGCGGGGCGCGGAGGGGCGTACCTGGTCGGGCAGTTATGTGCTCGACCTGGTGGGTGACGCGGAGGAGAGCGCCATGGCCCGCTGTGTCTCCCGCCCCCTCGCCCTCGGAGTGCGGCACATTCTGGACGGCACCCTGCCGGCCGGCCTGAACCGCGCCGCCGAGACGGCGGCCCGGTCGGACCAGTGGCTGGGCGAACTGGCCGGTGAGGGAGTGGACTTCACCCTGCGCGTCGACGAATAGCCGACGAGATCAGCAGCTGATGAGCGGCAGCGCAGGCCCCGGCTCAGTCGGCGGTGGCGGCCTCGTGCACGAACTTCTTCAGGTCGAGGATCATCGTGTGCGAGGTCTTCGGCCGCACCTGCGTGTAGAACTGCACGGTGAGATCGCGGTCCGGGTCGACCCAGAACGTCGTGGTGGCGGCCCCGCTCCAGCCGTAGGTGCCGAGTCCGAGGGGTGCCAGGGTGCGGTCCGGGTCGATCACCACCGAGACGCCGAATCCGAAGCCGAGGCCGTCGTTGCCGGGTTCGTCGTGGGCCGGGTGGCTGCCGAAGGCGCGCAGGTCGGCGCCGCCGGGGAGATGGTTCCTTGTCATCAGGTCCACCGTCTCGGGGGCGAGCAGGCGCACCCCGTCGAGTTCGCCGCGTCTGCGCAGCACCTCCATGAAGCGGTGCACGTCGTGCGCCGAGGCGACCATGCCGCCGCTGCCGGACAGGAAGCGGGGCCGGCCGTGCAGCGGCAGACCGGCGATCGGCTCGATCCCGCCGCCGTCGGCCTCGCCGTACAACTCCGAGAGCCTGGGCGCCTGTTGGTCCGTGACGCAGAAACCGGCGTCGGTCATGCCGAGGGGACCGAAGATCCGCTCGGCGAAGAAGGCGTCCAGCGGCTGCCCGGAGACCACCTCGATGACCCGGCCCATGACATTGCTGGCGACCGAGTAGTTCCACTGCGTGCCCGGTTCGAACTGCAACGGCAGGCTCGCGTACACCTCTATGGTCCGCGGCAGGTCGGCGCCCGCCGGCACCGACGACTCCAGACCCGCCTCGCGGTAGAGGGCGTCGACCGGATGCGAGTGGTAGAAGGCGAAGGTCAGGCCCGCGGTGTGGGTCAACAGGTGCCGGATCAGCATGGGTTGGGCCGGCGGCCGGGTCTTGATGTCGTCCCCGGACCCGCTGTCGTACACCTCGACGTCGGCGAAGACGGGGAGATGACGGGCGACCGGGTCGTCGAGCGACAGCTTGCCCTCCTCCACCAGCATCAGCGCGGCGACCGCGGTGACCGGCTTGGTCATGGAGTAGATCCGCCACAACGTGTCGGCCTCGACCGGCAGTCCGGCCGCGATGTCGCGCCGGCCGTGGGTGGTGAGGTGGGCGATGCGTCCGCCACGGGCCACGGACACCAGGTAGCCCGGCAGCCGGCCCTCGTCGACGTAGTGGGCGAGGTACTGGTCGAGGCGGTCGAGCGCCTTCGCGTCCAGCCCTACCTCTCCCGGGTCGACCTCTTGTCGCAGCTGTGCCATCGCTCTCCTCCGAATACGTTCGTCGAGGCGCGGTCCCGCATACCCCGCGGGAGCGCCCTCAGACCTCATGTTCGCGCAGGAACGGGGGCCCGGTCCCCTTGTTGTCCGGGATTGATCGCCGAGAAGAAACCTTTTGGCAATGCGAGTGCGGCCACCACACCCGCCCCGGCGACGCCGGTGAGCACCAGCAGAGCGGGTCCGAGGCCACCGCCGAGCCCCGTCAGAGTGGTCGCGACGGCCACCCCCAGCGTTGGCCCGATGTTCATCGCGGTCTGCTTGAGACCGCCCGCCACACCGGCCGACTTCACGGGGGCCTGCCGGACGACGACATGCGTGATCGCCACCATCACCGTGCCGAACCCGGCGCCGAGGAGCGCGAACGCCGTGCAGATCGCGAGCGTGCCGGTCGCCCGCGACAGCAGCAGGATCCCGGCGGCGAGTACGACCATCGCCGCGACCGTCGTACGCCGGGTGCCCACCCGGCGCAGCAACAGCGCGCAGCCGGGTGCCGCGAGGATCATCGCCACGGCGAGCGGCAGGCTGAGCAGGGCCGTGCGGAACGCGGTGAGCCCGAGGTCGTCCTGCAGCAGGAAGGCGGCGACGAACACCGTGCCGTTCAGCGCGGCGGACGCGGCCACGAGGACACCGAGGGCGGGGCGGATGCCGGGCGCGCGGATGACGTCCGTCGGTATCAACGGGCTTGTTGTGCGGCGTTCGTGGCGGAGAAAGACGGCACCGGCGACTCCGGCCACGGTGAAGGCGACCGCGCTCATGGCGATCGGTGCGCCGTCCGACAGTGCGACGAGGCCTTGGACCAGGGCGGCGAGGGCGAGGGCCAGGAGGAGGGCGCCGGGGAGGTTGAGGGGGGTTGTGGGGGAGGGGTGGGGGTCGGTCGTCTTGCGGCCGGGGAGGCGGGAGTTGGGAGCGTCGAGGTGTGATGGGCGCGGCTGCGCTGTGTCGGTGGGTACGTCGGTGAGGGCGGGGTGCGTCTGTCCGGGGCTGGTGTGTGCGGTGAGGGTGGGGCGCGTCCGCTCCGCGCTGGTGCGCGTGGTGAGCGCGAGGGTGCCGAAGGCGAGGGTCGGTACGACGTTGAGGTAGAAGGCGGCTCGCCAGCCGGGGCCGGCCACCAGCGCCCCGCCCAGGACCGGACCGGCCGCCGCCGCGAGCCCGATCGCGCTGGTCCGGATCGCGATCGGCATCCGCAGCCGGTCGGGCGGGTACGCGGTCCGCAGGATGCCGAGCGTCGCCGGTTGCAGCAGCGCCCCGAACACGCCCTGGACGGCACGCAGTCCGATCACCCAGCCGACGCCGGGCGCGAGTCCGATGCCGGCGGACGTCACTCCGAAACCCAGCATGCCTATGGCGAAGGTGCGTTGATGCCCGTACCGGTCGCCGAGCCGCCCCGAGAACACCAACAGGCTCGCCACCGCGATGAGATACGCCGTGCTGGTCCACTGGACCTCGGCGAAGGAGGCGTGCAGATCGCGTTGCAGGGTCGGCCGTGCCACGCCGAGGACCGTGCCGTCCAGGGCGACGACGGCGGCCCCGGCCACGCTGCTCGCCAGTGTCAGTGTCCGGCGCGGCTTCACTCGCCGCTCCCGAGGTGCGCGTCGAGCACCGCGCGCAGCAAGGGCGCGAAGTCCTCCGCTCCGGTGGCGAGTTGGAGGCTGCCCCAGTTCCACAGCTGGGCGATGCCGTGCAGGTTCGCCCACAGGGCGCCCGCGACCAGCCGGGCGTCCACGCCGGGACGGGCGGCGCCGACCAGCTCCACCAACCGGCCGAAGAGCGGCAGGCTGGTGTCCCGCAGTCCCAAGTGGCCGCTCTCCAGCAAATCATGACGGAACATCAGCTCGTACATGCCACGGCTGTCCCGCGCGAACTCCAGGTACGCCCCTGCCAGCGCCGCCAACTGCGCCCGTGCGGACGCCGATCCGTCCCCGTCCCGGCGTCCGTTGTCATCGGCGACCGCTGCCGACGCCCGCTCCGCCAGCTCGGTGAAGCCGCGGCGCGCGATGGCGGAGAGCAGCTCAAGGTGGGTCGGGAAGTAGCGGCGCGGCGCCCCGTGCGAGACGCCCGCCCGGCGCGCGATCTCGCGCAGGGTCAGTGCCTGCACGCCCTCCTGGGCGACCAGCTCCACACCGGCATCGACCAGCCGGGCTCGCAGCCCGGACTCCGCTTCTTCCACTTCCCTCAAAGGCATAGACACTGTCTACCAGGTGGTCGTAGACAGTGTCTACCGAGTGATGGCGTGAGTCCTTGGCTCGGGAATGTGGAGACCTATGGTGCGAGTTGACGGGGATATGACTCAGGACACATCGGCTCAGGACGCGCTGCTCGAACTGCTCTCCGACGGCCGCGGCGGGGTGCTGGTCACCCTCAAACGCGACGGTCGGCCCCAGTTGTCGAACGTCAGCCACCACTACTACCCGGACGAACGGATCATCCGGATCTCGGTCACCGACGACCGCGCCAAGACCAGTAACGCGCGCCGGGACCCGCGGGTGTCCTACCACGTCTCCAGCCCCGACCACTGGGCCTACACCGTCGCCGAGGGCACCGCGGACCTCACCCCCGTCGCCAAGGACCCGCACGACGACACGGTCGAGGAACTGATCCGCCTCTACCGGGACGTCCAAGGCGAACACCCGGACTGGGACGACTACCGGGCCGCGATGGTCCGTGACCGGCGGCTGGTGCTGCGGGTGCGGGTGGAGCGGGCGTACGGGATCCCGGCGGGAGCCAACCGCGGCTGACGGATGCGGAGTTGGTGCGGCAGGGGGAGATCTACCCCTGTGACCCTTCCTGCGTGCGGGCCTCGATCGCGCGCAGGACGGCCACCATGTCCTCGCCGCCGTACCCGAGCGACACCGTCTCCCCGAAGAGGGCGTGGCAGACGTCGAGCAACGGCGAGGCCAGCCCTGTCTTGCGTGCGGCCTCGGCGATGAGCCGGTTGTTCGTCAGGACGTCCAAGGCCGCCGCCTGCACGGCGAAGTCGCGCTCCAGCAGCTTGGGCGCCTTCATCCGGGAGACGGCACTGGCCATCGGGCCCGCGTCCAGGACGTCCAGGAACAACCGGCGGTCCAGGCCCTGGCGTTCGGCGAAGTGGAAGGCCTCGGTGAGGCCGGTGACCTGGGTGATCAGGAACAGGTTCACCGCGAGCTTCATCAGCAGGGCGTTGGGCGCGGGCCCGCAGACGAAGGTGCCGTGGCACATGGGGGCGAGCAGCGGCCGTACGGCCCCCACGGCGGACTCCTCGCCGGCCAGCATCGCGACCAACTGGCCGTTCTCCGCCGGGACTCGGGAGCCGGAGACGGGCGCCTCGACGTAACTCCCGTCCGCCGCGCGGATGTCGTCCTCCAGCGCCTGCGAGTACTCCGGCGAGGTCGTGCCCATGTGGACGACCACGCGCCCGGCGACCCGCGCCGCGAACTCCGGGGCGCCGCGGCCGAGTACGGCATCGATCGCGAACTCGTCGGCCAGCATCACGATCACGACGTCCGCCCGCGCGAACACCTCGGCGGGGTCGGCCGCCACGGAGGCTCCGGCCGCGCGCAGCGGTTCGGTCCGGGCGTCCGTGCGGTTCCAGACGGTGAGGGGCGTTCCGGCGCGGGCCAGGCGCAGGGCCATGGGCCGGCCCATGACCCCGAGGCCGAGGAAGCCGACGCGGACCGGACGGTCGACCCCCTGGGCACCGTCGGCATCATCGCCAAGGTCGACCTGGTCGCTCTGCACGATCCACCACCTGTCCCTGAGCTGACGCCTATGACGACCGTCATGGTAGCCCGCGCTATGACGACGGTCATAGGGTGGTCGTGGAACGAGGAGGTCGGCCATGGCGAAGTCGGGGTCCGAACGGGGTCCGCGGGAGCGGATGGTCTTCAGCGCGGCCCAGCTCATCCGGCGGCAGGGCGTCGGCGCGACCGGCATGCGGGACGTCGCCGTCCACGCCGGGGCGCCGCGCGGTTCGCTCCAGCACTACTTCCCGGGCGGCAAGGAACAGCTGGTCAACGAGGCGGTGGCCTGGGCGGGCCGGTACGCGGGCCGGCGCGTGGCCCGCTTCATGGCGGGGATGCCCGAGCCGACGCCCGGTGGACTCTTCGCGGCGATGGTGCGCCAGTGGACCGACGAGTACGAGACGGCCGGTCTCCTCACCGGCTGCCCGGTCGCCGCGGCGACGGTCGACTGCGCCCACGCCACCGAGTCGACCCGCGAGGCCGCGGCCGGCGCCTTCGCCACCTGGACCGCTCCGGTGGCCGGCGCCCTGACGGACATGGGCGTGCCCACAGGCCGCGCCGAGCCCCTCGCCACCCTCATGATCAGCACCCTTGAGGGCGCCCTCCTGATCGCCCGCGCCGAGCGCGACACCCGGGCGCTGACGACCGTGGCCGGGGAACTCGCGCCGCTGCTGGACGCGGCGGCGACGGAAGCGCCGCGTTCATGAGATCCGGTGTCAGGTTCAAGGGCACTCACCCACAAGGCTCGTGATACTCCGTCAACGAACCGTCCTGCCGCTAGGGTTGATCCACTGCGAGCGACGTCAAGGGCGGACGGGGGAGTGCGCGGCATGGTGGATCCTGTCTCGATGGGCGCCATCGGCGCGGTGCTCGGCGCCGTCGGATCGGGCATGGCGAACGAAGCGGGGCGCTGGGCCTGGGAGTCGGCAGGCGGACTGGTCCGCCGCATCGCCGGACGCGAAGTGGTCGCCCCCACGACCCCCGCTCAACTGGACGACGTCGCCCGGCTGGTGCACACACGCGTGCACGACGATCCGCAACTCGCCCGCGCCTGGGCGCAGTTCGCACAAGGGGTACGTACCCCGGGTACCGGACCGAGTGCGCACCGCCCCTCGCTGCCCACGGCCCCGCGTCTCTTCACGGACCGCCAACAGGCCCTGAAACTCCTGGACAAGGAGGCCGTCCGGGCCTTCGAGGGCCGCCCCCGGCTGGCCCTGCTGCACGGCCCGGAGGGCATCGGCACCAGCACCCTCGCCGTCCACTGGGGCTGGCGGCAGAGCGCCCGCTTCCCCGACGGCCAGCTCTACGCCGACCTGCGTGCCCGAGCGCCCGAAGCCGTCCTCGGCACCCTGCTGCGCGGACTCGGACTGCCGGACGAGGAGATCCCACCGGCCGAGGCCGACCGCGCCGACCTCTTCCGCCGCTGTCTCACCGACCGGCGACTGCTCCTCGTCCTCGACCACGCCCGGTCCGCCGCCCAGGTCCAGCCGCTGCTCACCTCGACGCCGGACGTCTTCACTATCGTCGTCGCCCGACAGCCCCTCACAGGCCTGGACGCACTGCGCATCCCGGTCGGCCCACTCGCCCGGCGGGATGCCGTGCGCCTGCTCACCGAACTCGTCGGCAAACCGGCGATCGGCGCGGCCCGCGCCACCCTGCCCGCGGTGCTCGACCGCTGCGCCGGCTCCCCGTACGCCCTGCGCGCCGCCGCACTCCACCTGACCTCGCCGCCCGCACAGACGGGTACCGCCACCGGGCCGGCGGCCGACCCGGTCACCGCCGCGGCCGAGGACTCGTACCGCCTGCTCACCCCCACCGCGGCCCGCCTCTACCGCCTGGCCGGTCTGCGCGACTGGCCCGCCCTCGACACGGCCGCCGCCGCTCGTGCCACAGACGTCGAGGCGGCCGAGGCTGCCGCGCTCCTGGAAGAGCTCGCCGACGCGCTGCTCCTCGAACGCACCACCCCCGGCCGCTACCGCTACCGGCCGGCCGTCCGAGCCCACGCCGAGCGCACGGCCGCCGCCGTCGACGGCATCGCGGCCTGCTCCGCCGCTGTCACCCGCGTCGTCGCGGGCTACCGCGACCTGGCCGTCGGCGCGGCCCGCGCGGCACTGCCGGAGAGCTGGCGCGTCCCCGCCGCCGACTCCCCGCTCCACTACCCGGACCGGGGCACCGCCGTGGCGGCCCTCGCCGCCGAAGCGCCCTCGCTCGTCGAAGCGGTGTACGCGGCGCGGGACTTCGGCGACCAGGACACCGTCGTCCTCACCTGCCAGGCCCTGTGGCCGCTCCAACTCAAGGCCGGCCACCACGACATCCTGCTCCCCGCCCTCCGGGCCGGCGCGCGCACCGCCGACGACCACTTCCCCGGCAGCCGCACAGCCGGCGCCCTGCACGCCCAACTCGCCCACACCCTCACCGAGTTGCGCCGCTGGGACGAGGCCGAACCCGAGGCCCTCGCCGCCGCACGGGACGAACAAGCCGCCGGACACGTACGCGGCCACGCTTCCGCCGTCGAGTTCCTCGGCCTGCTCAGGCTCCGGCAGTGGCGGTTCACCGAGGCGTACGACTGCTTCGACGAGGCGTACGCAATCCTCGACTGCATCGGCCCCCGCGACGAAGGCGCCGCCGATCTCCCGCGCGCCCGCGCCCTGTTGGAGCGCCACCGCGGACGCGCCCTGCGAGGGCTCGGCCGCCGGGCGGAGGCGGTGGAACGCCTGGAGGACGCTCTGCGCTTCTTCCGCGCCACCGGCGAGGCCTACAACACCGCCCGCACCCTCACCGACCTCGCCCAGACCCACCTCGAAGGCGGCGCGTCGGATCTCGCACTGCCGCTGATCGACGAGGCGATGGCGGCACTCGGGCGGGAGAACGCGGAGTACCAGGTGGCCGTGTTGCGGGTGTTGCGGGAGCGGTGCGTCAGCAGCGAGTGACGGTGACGCGGTGGGTCACGCGGCCGACGCGGACCGACAGCCCCTGATCGAGCAGTTCCTCCGCTGACTTGCCCCCGGCGAGCCAGGCGTGCAGGGCGGAGGCGTACGCAGCCGGATCGACACCGGTACCGGCTTCGGCCTTTGCGTCCGTGTCCGGGTCGGCGGCCAAGCGCAGCAGCGTGCCCGCTCGGGTGCGGAGCACGCAGGAGCGGGCGGAGTCGACGTACGCGGCGAGGGCGCAGTGCGGGTGCCGGTCGAGGATCTCGGTCGTCCAGTGGGCCGGGGATCCGAAGCGCGGGTCGTCCGGGGTTCCGTACCTGAACACGACGTCGGCCAAAGCGAGTTGGTCCGTCTCGCGGGTGTCCTCGTGGACGGCGATGTGTGCCTCGCCGTCGGTGTGCGGTGCCGGGTGCGGGCCGGCGTACCGGGTGACGGAGACCTCGCCGGAGTCGAGCAGGCGGGTCAGCACCAGCAGCGGAACGGTGTGGGTCGCGGGTTCGTAGGGCGGCAGGGGGAGTGGTTCCAGGCGGGCGGGGGCGTCGGGTTCGGGGATGCCGATGAGGTCGTAGAAGAGACGACGGAGCCGGGTTGCCGACTCGCCGGGCAGCGAACTGATCAACTCGGCGTGGTGGCGCGGAGGTTGGCTCTCGTTGCCCCGGTCCTCGATCAGGGCGTCGACCTGCGGGCGCAACGGCAGCGACGGGTCGAGGCGTGGTGCCGTGCGCACGAACGCGTGGACCGGGGCCCTCGGATCGAGACCGGACAGGGGAGCCGCGCCCAGCAGGACCGGTGTGCCGAGTCCGGCGGCGTAGTACGTGACGGAACCGTGGTCGCCGATCACGAGGTCCGCGGCGAGCAGCGCCTGGCGCCAGCCCTCCAGCGGGTCGATCAGGGCCAGCCCCGCGCGCCGCGCCCGGTCGAGCCAGGCGCGGATCTGGCCGGGTCCGTGACCGTGCCAGACGTTGGGGTGCAGGACGGCCGCGAACCGGTACTCGTCGGCCGGGAACTCCGAGGTCAACCGGGGCAGCAGGGACGGCAGTACGTCATCGCCGCCGTCGCCGAAGAGCGACTGAGGGTTCCAGGTGGAGGTCAGGACGACGAGGCGTCGACCTTCGCCGACGCCCAGGGCCCGGCGGTAGCGGTCGCGGTAGGGGCGGGCCGCCAGCATGCGGTCCCAGCAGGGGTCCCCGGCGAGTACGGCCGTGGGTGCGGCCTGCGGGCAGACGGCGCGCAGTCGCTCGTACTGCTCGGGGTGTGACAGGACCAGCGCGTCCGCGACCGGTTTCCCGTCCTCGTCGAGCAGCCACTCCGGCGACATCCCGAAGACCGGGTCCGACCCTTCTTGCCCGCCGACTGCCGTCGGGTGTCGGGTGTCGGGTGTCGGGTGTCGGGTGTCGGGTGTCGGGTGTCGGGTGTCGGGTGTCGGGTGTCGGGTGTCGGGTGTCCGCAGCCTCTTAGTGTATCCGACACCGTGGGACAATACCGCCAATACACCTGATATTGACGAGAGTTGACCGCCGAAGCTCGCAGACAGTGCGAGTGCGACCGGCGTCGCGATCGCCTGTTCCCAGGGCAGCACGGTCACTTGGGCGTCCGCCAGCAACTCGGTGAGCCCCGCCCGGAATGCCGACGAACCGGGGGAGGTCACCAGCAACTGCACTCTGAAGTCGTCGTGGAAGAGGGGGAGGACGTCGAGGAGGCGGGTCGCGGCGGTCACGTTGTGGACGACCAGGAGCACCGGATGTCCGTGCCCCCGCGTCGCCCACCGTGCCGCGTCGTCGCCGACCGGCACCTGTATCCAACCGGCCGCCGTCACGCCCTCACCGCCTCCCGCTGCCCGATCGCGTGATCGTTCCTGCGATCGGGCAACGATAGCCAGCGAGGATCAGGCCGTCACCAGCCGGTGGGGATCAGGCCGTCACCTTCTCCGTCCGTGACGCCTGCGCGGATGCCCGCTCGCCGAGCAGTTCGGTCGGTACCTTGCACGTCTCGCGGGCGGAGAGGGCGGCGATCACCGGGGGGACGCACAGGGCCGCGGTGAAGAGGGCCACCGAGGACCAGTCGGTGCCGTCAGGACCCGCGATCTGCGCGGCGAACGTGACCGCGAAGCCGGCCACCGCGAACCCGATCTGCGTGCCGATCGCCATGCCGGAGAGCCGGACCCGGGTCGAGAACATCTCGCCGTAGAAGGAGGGCCACACGCCGTTCGCGGCGCTGTAGACGACACCGAAGGTGATGATGCCGAGGAGCATGATCAGGGGGTAGGAGCCGGTGGAGATCGCCCAGAGGTAGAGGAACATCATGATCGCGCTGCCGACGGCGCCGATCAGGAAGACCGGGCGGCGGCCGACGCGGTCCGAGAGGGTGGCCCACAGCGGGATCGCGGCGAGCGCGACGAGGTTGGCGAGGGCACCGACCCAGAGCATCGAGGTACGGGACATGCCGATCGCGTCGCTGGTCGCGTACGCCAGCGCCCACACCGTGAAGATCGTGGAGACCGAGGCGATCAGCGCGCCCCCGATCACCCGCAGCACATCCGCCCAGTGCTCGCGCAGCAGCACCACCAGCGGGAGTTTCACCACACCTTCCGTGGCCGCCTGCCGGGCGAAGGCCGGAGTCTCCTCCAGCCGACGGCGGATGAAGTAGCCGACGACGGCGACCGCGATGCTCAGCCAGAACGGCACCCGCCAGCCCCAGGACAGCAGTTGGTCCTCGGGCAGCGAGGCGATCGGGATGAACACCAGCGTGGCCAGCAATTGTCCGCCCTGCGTGCCGCCGAGCGTGAAGCTGGTGAAGAAGCCGCGCCGGTGCGGTGGCGCGTGTTCGAGGGTCATGGAGTTGGCGCTGGCCTGCTCGCCCGCCGCCGAGATGCCCTGGAGGACACGGCAGGCGACCAGCAGGACGGGGGCGAGGGTGCCGACCTGGTGGCGGCTGGGCAGACAGCCGATCAGGAAGGTGGACACGCCCATCAGAATCAGCGTGAAGACCATGATCTTCTTACGGCCCACGCGGTCGCCGAAGTGACCGAGGAAGAGCGCGCCGACCGGCCTGGCCGCGTACGCCACACCGAACGTGGCCAGCGACAGCAGGGTCGCGGTGGCCGGGTCGGACTCGTCGAAGAAGACCTTGGGGAAGATCAGGGCTGCGGCGCTGCCGTAGATGAAGAAGTCGTAGTACTCCAGGGCGCTGCCGATCCAGGCGGCGGCGGCCGCCTTGTTCGGTTGCCCGGCGGCTTCGGCGGGGACGGACACGGCGTGCTCCTTCGGGGAACTCCAACGTAGGGGAGTGAGCGGGAGGAGAGGGACGGGGCCGAGGTACCCGAGCGTGGGCCGGTTAATTAACCCACTGGATAGTTAGTCTCGGTGGGTAGGGATGTTGCGCTCGCGTTTCCCGGGTGTCAAGAGGTCGCGCGTTCCCGGCTCAGTCGGCCGTGCGCTCCGCCGTCAGATAGGCGATCACCATGTCGCCGAGCATGGCGCGGTAGTGCTCGCGCTGCGCCGGGTCGGTGAGGTCGCGGCCGAACAGGGCGCCGAAAGTATGCCGGTTGGCGACCCGGAAGAAGCAGAACGAACTGATCATCGCGTGCAGGTCGACCGCGTCGACATCAGCCGTGAACAGGCCGGACTCCTGCCCGGTGGCCAGGATGCGGCGGATCACGTCGAGCGCGGGGGAGCCGATCTTGCCCAACTTCTCGGAGCCGGCGATGTGTTCGGCCCCGTGGATGTTCTCGATGCTGACCAGGCGGATGAAGTCCGGGTGCTGTTCGTGGTGGTCGAAGGTGACCTCGGCGAGCTTCCGGATGGCCGCGACCGGGTCGAGATGCTCGACGTCCAGCCCCTGTTCGGCCTCGCGGATCACGGTGTACGCCCGCTCCAGGACGGCGGTGAAGAGCTGCTCCTTGCCGCCGAAGTAGTAGTAGATCATCCGCTTCGTGGTGCGGGTGCGGGCCGCGATCTCGTCGACGCGGGCACCGTCGTAGCCGGCCCGCGCGAACTCCTGCGTCGCCACGTCGAGGATCTCGGCCTGGGTGCGGACCGCGTCGCGGATCCGCCCGTTGGGTCGTGCCGGTTCGTCGACGCTGGTCATCGGGTTCCTTGGGTTCCTTCGGGAGTGCGGCCGCTGCGGCAGATTGTAGGCGGCGGATGGTGCAGGGCGGGGGTCGCGGCGGTCCCAGGCCTTCCCCGAGGGGCGGTGCGGCTGATATAGCTAACGTACTGGTTCGTACATTAGCGATCGGCTCGGGAGGTCCGCGTGGCCAAGGACTCGTTTCTCGTTGGACTGATCGGTGCCGGCATCGGGCCGTCGCTCAGCCCGGTGCTGCACGAGCGGGAGGCGGACCGGCAGGGCCTGCGGTACCTGTACCGGCGCATCGACATCGACGAGCTCGGCCTGCGACCGGAGGCCGTCGGCGATCTGGTGCGAGCCGCGCGGGACCTCGGTTTCGACGGGCTCAACATCACCCACCCGTGCAAGCAGCTCGTCATCGAGCACCTGGACGCGCTGGCTCCGCAGGCTTCGGCGCTCGGGGCGGTGAACTCCGTGGTTTTTGAGGATGGTTGTGCCGTTGGGTACAACACCGACGTCACGGGGTTTGCGGCTGCGTTCGCTCGTGGGTTGCCGGACGTGGCGTTGGAGCGCGTTGTGCAGGTGGGAGCGGGGGGTGCGGGGGCCGCCGTGGCGCACGCGATGCTGACGCTGGGCGCCGAACGGGTCACTGTCGTGGACGCGTTGGCCGATCGGGCCGTGGATCTCGCTGCCGCGCTGAATCGGCATTTTGGGGCGGGGCGGGCTGCTGCGGCTTCTCCGGAGCGGTTGGGTGAGTTGTTGGCCGGGGCGGATGGGGTTGTGCACGCGACGCCTACCGGGATGGCCGCGCATCCTGGGTTGCCGTTCCCTGCGGGGTTGCTCCGCAGGGAGTTGTGGGTTGCTGAGGTGGTGTATCGGCCGTTGGAGACGGAGTTGGTGCGGGCCGCTCGGGGGGTTGGGTGCGCCGTGTTGGACGGGGGTGGGATGGCTGTGTTTCAGGCGGCTGATGCGTTTCGGTTGTTTACGGGGCGTGAGCCGGATGTTGGGCGGATGCTTGCGGATTTCTTGGTGGAGAGCTCGGCGGAGCAGGTCGTATGACGGGTGCCGGCCGGATGTGGCTGGTCGCGCAGTTCCCCGCGCCCCTAAAGACAAAGACAGAAGGCAGGAGGAGTCGCCGTGCGTACCTGTATAGCTACCGTCTCTCTTAGTGGCTCCCTTACCGAGAAGCTTGCCGCCGCCTCCCGGGCCGGGTTCGACGGGGTCGAGATATTCGAGAACGATCTGCTTGCCAGTCCGCTCACGCCTGAGGAAATCAGGGGACGTTGCTCGGACCTCGGGCTCTCCATCGACCTCTATCAGCCCATGCGGGACATCGAAGCCGTCCCCGCCGAGGAGTTCGCGCGGAATCTGCGGCGCGCCCGGCACAAGTTCGAGGTGATGCGGCGGCTCGGCGCCGACACTGTCCTCGTCTGCTCCAGCGTTTCACCGCTCGCGGTGGACGACGATGCCTTGGCTGCCGAACAGTTGCGTCAACTCGCCGATCTCGCGCAGGACTTCGGAGTTCGGGTCGCCTATGAGGCGCTTGCCTGGGGACGGCACGTCAATACGTACGACCATGCCTGGCAAGTTGTCGAGGCCGCCGACCACCCGGCCCTCGGTACCTGTCTCGACAGCTTTCACATCCTCTCTCGTGGCTCCGATCCCAAGGGGATTGAAGACATCCCTGGGGAGAAGATCTTCTTTCTCCAGCTCGCCGATGCCCCGTTGCTCGCCATGGACGTGTTGCAGTGGAGTCGGCACTACCGCTGCTTCCCCGGGCAGGGTGGGTTCGATGTCGCCGGGCTCGTGGGGCATGTGCTGCGCGCCGGATACAGCGGGCCCCTCTCCCTCGAAGTCTTCAACGACGTTTTTCGTCAGGCCGAGGCCGGTCCGACCGCCGTGGACGCGCATCGCTCGTTGCTCGTTCTCCAAGAGGCCGTCGGGGTGGCGGAGTTGCCCGCGCCCGTCGTCCCCACGGGCGTGGCCTTCGCCGAGTTGGTCACGGCCGACGCCGAGCCGGTCTCGGCGGTCCTCGGTGCTCTCGGGTTCGCGCGCGCCGCTCGGCACCGGAGCAAGTCGGTCGATCTGTGGCAGCAGGGGGACGCCCGGGTGCTGGTCAACACCGGGCCCGCCGCCCGCCGTGACGGTACCGGCCTCGCCGCGATCGGTCTTGAGTCGCCGGACCCGGAAGGCGCCGCCCGCCGTGCCGAGGCGCTGTTGGCGCCGGTGCTCCCGAGGCGGCGGGCACCGGAGGACGCGCCCCTCGAAGCCGTCGCGGCTCCAGACGGCACGGAGTTGTTCTTCTGCGCCACCGGCCGGCCCGAACTGCCCGATTGGCGGGCCGACTTCGAGGACGTCCAGCACACCCCGACGGCAGCGGTCGTCCGCCGTATCGACCACCTCGCCCTCACCCAGCCCTGGCACCACTTCGACGAGGCCGCGCTCTTCCATCAGGGCGTCCTCGGGCTCGACGCCCAGGAGAGCGTGGACGTGGCCGACCCGTACGGGCTGCTGCGCAGCCGTGCCGTCACCGGGGCCGACGGTGGCGTGCGGATCGCCCTGTCCGTCGGGGCGGCGCCCGCCGACGACACGGTCCACGCCCAGCACATCGCCCTGGAGTCACGGGACTTGGTGGCCGCGGCCCGCAGGTTCCGCGCGGCGGGCGGGCTGCTGCTGGAGATGCCGGCGAACTACTACGACGACCTGGCCGCCCGGTTCGAGTTCGCCGACGGCGAGTTGGCGACGTACAAGGAGCTCGGGATTCTCTACGACCGTGACGCGTACGGGGAGTTCAGGCACTGCTACACCCGCACCGTCGGCCGCGTCTTCTTCGAGCTCGTCCAGCGGGACGGGGGCTATCGGGGGTACGGCGCGACGAACGCGCCGGTGCGGCTGGCCGCCCAGCACTCCGCTCGGCGCCTCACTGGCGGCTGACGCTCCTGGTCACGCCCGCGATGACCGTCGTGGCGAGGATCCAGCCGGTGATGATGAGGACGTAGGACAGCGCCTGGTAGCCGCCGCGCGGGGCGAAGGCGCCCTCCTGGCCGAAGGAGATCACCGGGAGGAGCAGGTCGAGGGTGTAGAACACCGCGTTGAAGGGCGGTGCCTCGGATGGCTTCAGCGCGGGTGGGTTGTGGAGGGCGTACGCGATCGAGCCCGTGGCGAGCAGGGAGAGGAGCCAGATCGCCGCGCGCAGAGGGCGGAAGCCGTAGCCGACGGTGACTTCCTGGAGGTGGCCCCAAGTGCGCCCGTACCAGGGGAGCGTGGCGCGATGGCGGAGCTGCTTGGCGAGTTGGACCTCGCGGGCCGCCCGGTCGTCGCCGATGCGCCGGTAGGCGGCGGTCAACTGCTCGTAGGCGTACGGGACATAGCCTTCGCCGTCCCGTTCCAGCATCGGCAGGCGCTGTTCGGCGGGCAGGTGCGGGGTGAGGGTCGTGAAGCTGAGGTTGTTGATGCGGACCTCGGCGGGGAGCACCTCGGGGCCGAAGCTCAGGACCTCGATGTGTGCGCGGCGCAGGTTGAGGACGCCCTCGACGGGATCGCTGCCGTACAGCCACAGTTCCCCGATGACACTGCTGCTGGCCCGCAGTGCAGTGCCACCGGGGTGGGACAGGTGCGAGCGGGACAGGTCGAGGCGGCCGGCTATGCGGGCGCCCCGCAGTTCGATCTGGCCGTACGCGTGGAGTCCGCGGGCGCGGACGTCGGCGTTCGCGTCGAGCGCCTCCGCCTGGAGGGCGATACCGCCGGGGTTGTGGAACTCGGCGTTCTCCAGATTCACCTTGCCGGCGACCGAAGCTCCGTTGAGCCGTGTCTCGCCGTACACGCGCAGCCCCGTGGCCACGAAGTCGTGGCCGATGGCGGACTGGTTGAGCTGGAGTGCCGGCTCCGTGGCGTCCGTGGCTCTGATCTCGGCCCCGTCGAGGTAGACCGCGCCCGCGATCTGCGTCCCGCCCAGCTTCACCACTCCGCGTGCCCGACACCCCGACAGGCGCAGCGGGCTGTCGACGCGTGAGCTGCCGAGGGTGAGGGCGGGGAAGACGGAGTCCCGGAGGTTGAGTTGGCGGAGCCGGGAGCTGTAGAGGTCGAGGCGTTCGTCGAAGTGGCAGTGGCTCAGCCGGACGGCGTGCTCGACGACGGCGTAGATCAGATTCAGCACTCCCGTGACGCGTGCGCCCGAGAGTCTCAGGGCGGCGACCTCGCCCTCCTCCTGTGGCGCGCTGAGCACGAGTGCCTTGAGCACCTTGGCGCGGACCGTCCGTTCCGGTCCCCACTCGCCTCCCGCCGAGACGTCCTCGTCCGTCGACTCCCGGAAGTCCACCGACTCGCCCCGGGGAAAGGCCCGCCACACCCGCAGTTCGGCCGGTGTCAGATCGCTGATCTCCATCAGCGGTGACTCTGACCCGGCCCGCGTGAGCTGTCAACACCCCTTTGTGAGCGGGAAGTTGTGCAGACGGCCCGGGCCGTGACGCCAACGCGTCGGCCCGGGCCGTTGTCGAGCGCAATGCCTATGCCCCGGCGTTCCACTCCAGAGCACAATGCCTAGGCCCTGGCGTTCCACTCCGCGATCACCGGTCGGTCGTGCTCCGTCGACAGGCGGCTGACCGTGCCCGTCGACAGCTGGAACAGCCGCCCCTCGGCGGGCGGCAGGCCCAGACGGCGGGCTGTGAGGACGCGCAGGAAGTGGGCGTGCGCGACGAGGATCACGTCGCCGTCCGCGAGGGCGGGGGCCACGCGGGACAGCACCCGGTCGGCGCGGGCGCCGACCTCGGCCGGGGACTCGCCGGGGTGGCCCTCGGGGCCCGGTGGGACGCCGTCCAGCCACAGGTCCCAGCCGGGGCGGGCGCGGTGGATGTCGACGGTGGTGACGCCCTCGTAGGCGCCGTAGTCCCACTCGTGCAGGTCGGGATCCGGTACGGACCCCGTCAGGCCCGCGAGTTCGGCGGTGCGTATCGCGCGGCCGAGCGGGCTGGTCAGGGCGAGAGCGAAGGTCCGCCGGGAGAGGAGGGGAGCGAGCGCCTTGGCCTGCTCCTCACCGTGCTGGGTGAGGGGCAGGTCGGTCCAGCTGGTGTGCTGGCCCGACACGCTCCACTCCGTCTCGCCGTGGCGGACCAGGAGAAGGTCCCCCACGGTGGGCCTACTTCGACTCGACGGCGTGACCGCCGAACTGGTTGCGCAGGGCGGCGATCATCTTCATCTGCGGCGAGTCGTCCTGCCGGGACGCGAACCGCGCGAAGAGCGAGGCCGTGATCGCGGGCAGCGGCACCGCGTGGTCCACGGCCGCCTCGACGGTCCAGCGGCCCTCGCCGGAGTCCTGCGCGAAGCCCTTGAGCTTGTCGAGGTGCTCGTCGTCGTCCAGGGCGTTGACCGCGAGGTCGAGCAGCCAGGACCGGATCACCGTGCCGTCCTGCCAGGAGCGGTACACCTCGCGGACGTTGTCCACGGAGTCGACCTTCTCCAGCAGCTCCCAACCCTCGGCGTAGGCCTGCATCATGGCGTACTCGATGCCGTTGTGGACCATCTTGGAGAAGTGCCCGGCACCGACCTTGCCCGCGTGGACATAGCCGTACGGGCCCTCCGGCTTGAGCGCCTCGAAGATCGGCTGGAGCCGCTCGACGTGCTCCTTGTCGCCGCCGACCATCAGGGCGTAGCCGTTCTCCAGGCCCCACACGCCGCCGGAGACGCCGGCGTCGACGAAGCCGATGCCCTTGGTCGCCAGCTCCTTGGCGTGCTGTTCGTCGTCCGTCCAGCGGGAGTTGCCGCCGTCCACGACGACGTCACCGGACTCCAGCAGGCCGCCGAGCTCGTCGACCACCGACTGGGTGGCCGCGCCGGCCGGGACCATCACCCAGATGGTGCGGGGCGCTTCGAGCTTCTCGACCAGTTCGGTGAGACTGCTGACGTCGGAGACCTCGGGGTTGCGGTCGTAGCCGACGACGGTGTGGCCCGCGCGGCGGATGCGCTCGCGCATGTTGCCGCCCATTTTGCCGAGTCCGATCAAGCCGAGCTGCATGTCAGTTCACTTCCTTCAGGTCGCGGTAGGCGGCCACGAGTGCGGTGGTGGAGGGGTCGAGGCCGGGGACGTCCGCGCCCTCGGTCAGGGCGGGTTCGACGCGCTTGGCGAGGACCTTGCCGAGCTCGACGCCCCACTGGTCGAAGGAGTTGATGTTCCACACCGCGCCCTGCACGAACACCTTGTGCTCGTAGAGGGCGATCAGCTGGCCGAGCACCGACGGGGTCAGCTCGCGGGCCAGGATCGTGGTGGTGGGGTGGTTGCCCTTGAAGGTGCGGTGCGCGACCTGCGCCTCGGGCACGCCCTCCGCGCGGACCTCCTCGGCGGTCTTGCCGAAGGCGAGGGCCTGGGTCTGGGCGAAGAAGTTCGCCATCAACAGGTCGTGCTGCGCCTTGAGTTCGTCGCTCAGCTCGGCCACGGGCCGGGCGAAGCCGATGAAGTCCGCCGGGATCAGCTTGGTGCCCTGGTGGATCAACTGGTAGTACGCGTGCTGCCCGTTGGTGCCGGGCGTGCCCCACACCACCGGGCCGGTCTGCCACTCCACCGGCCGCCCGTCGCGCTGCACCGACTTGCCGTTGGACTCCATGTCCAGCTGCTGGAGGTACGCGGTGAACTTGGAGAGGTAGTGGCTGTAGGGCAGCACCGCGTGCGACTGGGCGTCGTGGAAGTTGCCGTACCAGACGCCCAACAGGCCAAGGAGCAGCGGGGCGTTGGAGCCGGCGGTCGCGGTGCGGAAGTGGTCGTCGACGATCCGGAAGCCGTCGAGCATCTCCAGGAAGCGGTCGGGGCCGACGGCGATCATCAGTGAGAGGCCGATCGCGGAGTCGAACGAGTAGCGCCCGCCGACCCAGTCCCAGAACCCGAACATGTTGTCCGGGTCGATGCCGAACTCGGTGACCTTGCCGGCGTTCGTCGACAGCGCCACGAAGTGCTTGGCCACCGCCTTGTCGTCGCCTCCGAGGCCCGCGAGGAGCCAGGAGCGGGCCGAGGTGGCGTTGGTGATCGTCTCGATCGTGGTGAACGTCTTGGAGGCGACGATGAACAGCGTCTCCGCCGGGTCGAGGTCGCGGGTGGCCTCGTGGAGGTCGGCGC